>DASTIZ010000274.1:0-5821 GCA_035717045.1 Chitinophagaceae bacterium | reverse complement strand
TTGGAAATCCTGCTCCGCCACGACCTCTTAGTCCGGATGTTTTTAATTCATCCAGCCAGTGATCAGCCGATTTATTCAGGCATTCTGTTAATATCGAATAGTATTCTTTTATTCCCGGAAAAACGGACGTCAAGACTGGCGTACCGTGTGAAATAACATCATAGGTATCGGGAACAACCGCATTATTATTTTTTATTTTTCCAATTTCATCAACCGCAGTTCCTGAATAATTTTTTCCGTTGATGTGAAATGAATTGTTTTCGTGGCAACGACCGAGGCAACACATTTCTCCAATCTCATTTTGGTGGTAATGTTGAAGCAGTTTTTCTTTTAATGCAGGTTGTGTGCCAGCTGTCATGCAGGAACTTCCATTGCAGATGTACACTTTCTTTCCTTTATTCCCGGGTTTGAGAAAATCATAAAAACTGGCTGAGCCAAACACATTTGCTTTACCCATCACAAATGCATCAGCCAGTTCTTCCATTTTTTCAACCGAAGGACTGCCTGTGGTTCTTGCTGCAATGCCCAACTCTTCGAAAAGATTTTCGCTTACTCCTTTTCGGCCGGAAAGTTCACTTAAGTTTTTAGACATGGCAATCTTATAATAATTCAGCAAACTTTATTCGGGTTCGGGTAATTATCACTCTGGTCTTCCAGTGAATGGTCAATGCAAACAAAATCTTTTTCAATCAGCAGGAACAATTCTTTTTCATCACCAATCTCCATTTTGCTTTCAAAACTAACCGCATCGGTCGTAGTCCATTCTTCGGAAATGTTTTCCGGTACAAAAATACAAATCCTGTTTCCGGAAAAAGATGCTTCAAGATTCAGAATGCCTTTACTCTTTTCTAAACGATAAATAAAAGAAATACCATTTAAGAAACCGGTTTTTTCTTCAACAAAGCCATTTTTTCTAAAATTGTTGATATCCGTTTTAGTAAGCCTGTACCGAATCGAATTTCCTTTTATCCTGATCTTCATTAAAATGTTTATTTATTGATGCGCTGCTGGCCTGAATAAATATTAAATCTGCCATCACGTAAAAAGCCGATCAAGGTTATACCAGATTCTTTCGCCATTTCAACAGCGAGACTTGATGGTGCTCCCACCGCGCAAACAATTTTTATTCCTGCCATTGCCGCTTTCTGAATTAATTCAAAACTGGCCCGGCCACTTAATAATAATATATGCTGATCAAGCGGAACCCTGCCAGATTGGAGTGATACTCCGATCAACTTATCCAACGCATTATGACGTCCCACATCTTCACGGGTTAGTAATAAGCCACCATTGAGGTCAAATAATGCTGATGCATGAAGCCCACCCGTATGCTCAAAAACCTTTTGTTGCTTTCGTAATGATCCGGGTAACGAATTAATAACATCAGCAGTTACCTGTAGGCTATCATTTATTGCTTTGGGTTTAATAATATTTTTTACCAACCCAATGGATGTTTTGCCACAAACACCGCAACTGGAGGATGTATAAAAATGACGCTCCAGTTTTTGCGGATCAAATGAAATTCCGGGTTGCAATTCTGCTACTAAAATATTGTCGCCGGGAGAGGAACAGTTCCTGATATCTTCTTTATGCGTAATGATCCCTTCTGTAAAAAGAAAACCGGTTGCGAGTTCAATATCATTTCCCGGCGTACACATCGTGACGGAAATATTTTTTTGTTGTCTGTTGCTTTCAGGGCCGTACACGATTCTTATTTCGAGTGGTTCTTCAACAGCAAGCAAGTCTTCAGTTTCGCCGAATGAGGTAGGTTGATTTCCATTTACAGGAGACGTTACTTTTACAATAGAGAAGGCTGTAACTGAATTTGATCCCATATCCAAATTTAACCAATATCGGGGCCAAAGGAAAATATATCACACCGGGACAACTATGATAATCCACTTATTTTGCCATTATTATCAATATCCATTCCTTCCGCTGCTGGTATGGCCGGCAACCCCGGCATTCGCATCATATCGCCGAGAATAGGAATTACAAAACCGGCACCTGCGGCAAATTCAAACTCCCGTACTGTTATGTTAAAGTTTCGTGGACGTCCAATCTTACCCTCATTATCCGAAAATGATTTTTGAGTTTTGGCCATACATACCGGGAATTTGTCAAAGCCAAGGTCCTGAATCATTTTCAAACCTTCTTTTGCCTTAGAAGTATATTCCACATCATCAGCCCCATATATTTCTGTGGCTATAAGTTTTATTTTATCCTGTACAGGAAGACTCCAATCATAAAGAGGTTTGAAATTATTAATTCCACTGTCAATGTTCTCGATCACGGCCTTTGCTAATTCAGCCGTTCCATTGCCACCTTCTGCCCAGCAATCGCTGAACACTGCATCAACGCCAAGCTTATAAACTTCATTAATTACATAATCAATTTCTTCCTGCGAATCATTAGTAAAATGGTTGATAGTAACAACGGGTGTTACACCGAATTTTTTAATGTTTTCAATATGTTTCTCCAGGTTTTCAAATCCCTTCTTCACTCTTGTGAGGCATGGAGTATTCAATTCAGCTTTTTTGGCACCGCCGTGATAACGCAGGGCACGAATGGTTGCGATCAAAACAATGGCATCGGGTTGCAGCCCTGAGTAGGCGCACTTGATATTCATAAATTTTTCTGCACCGAGATCAGCACCAAATCCTGCTTCCGTAACTACATAGTCTGTCAGCGATAAACCCATTTTGGTTGCAATGATCGTATTAGTGCCCTGGGCGATATTGGCAAACGGACCACCATGCAAAATAGCCGGATTGCCCTCCAGCGTTTGTACAAGATTCGGTTTAATCGCATCTTTCAGAAGAATGGACATCGCTCCCTGTGCATTCAGTTGTCTTGCGTATATTGGCTGACCATCTCTCGAGAATCCAACTAAAATATTTCCAAGACGTTCTTTTAAATCATCTAAGTCTTTTGACATGCACAAAATTGCCATCACCTCCGATGCCGGTGTAATATTAAAACCATCGGATCTCGGTATTCCATTAGCAGTACCGCCCAATCCGATAACGATATTCCGCAATGCGCGGTCATTCATATCCATTACCCGCTTCCAGGTGATAGTTCGTGAATCAATATTCAGATTGCGGGTGTTGCTTTGGATATTATTATCAATTAATGCCGCCAGGAGGTTATTAGCTTTTTCTACTGCATTAAGATCACCGGTGAAATGAAGATTGATTTCTTCCATCGGTATCACCTGTGCATACCCTCCACCGGCAGCTCCGCCTTTAATACCAAACACAGGACCCAGTGAAGGTTCTCTTAAAACCGCCATTGCTTTTTTGCCAATACTATTTAGTCCATCTGCAAGACCAACCGAAACGGTTGTTTTCCCTTCGCCAGCTGGTGTAGGACTGATAGCTGTAACCAATATAAGCTTGCTTTTCTTAATTTTCTCCTCATTAATAAATTCCAGCGGAAGCTTTGCTTTATACTTACCATAATACTCGAGGTCCTCATCTGAGATGCCTAATTCAGCAGCGATTTCTTTGATATGACGGATGGCGACGCTTTGTGCAATCGCCAGGTCGGGGTTCATGTTTCGGGCTGGCAATTTTGGTTTAATTTTTAAAATCATATTTCTTCAGCTCTTTAATAGAATTAATATTGATGAACTCATTTCCCGCAAACCAAACTTCATTGTCAAAACTAATGACTCTGGTTTTTAATCCTGCTAGCGCTGACGTGATCTTCAACTGATTTTGCTCAAGCAACGACCTGATGTGGGTACTACAATTCTTATCATAAATGGAGCAAAGTGGCTCTGCATGACCCTTATGTTCGGTAAGTAATACATCCTCATCATTGATTTCACGAATCAACCCTATCAGGATATTTTCAGAGAGAAAAGGCATATCACAGCCAACAACCAGGTTTTTTTGTGAATGAGAATGAACGAGCCCCGTATAAATACCGCCTAAAGCGCCTTTATCCCGGATGACATCTGTGTAACAGGGATAACCAAATTTTTTATAGGCCGGGTTTTGTGTGATAATAATAATGCGATCCGTTATTTTGTTGATTGATTCAATAACATGCCCAACTAAAGTTTTTTTACCAAATGGTATGAGCCCCTTATCTGTTTTCATCCGGGAGCTTTTTCCTCCTGCAAGGATGATGGCAGTCATATTTTTTTTGTCAGGCATGATAAAGCTTTTCAGCTCAAATTCTTCTATGCAGGCTCGTAACTTTACTTCCCCGCTTATCGGGGGTATTTAGCAGCCAAAGCTGGAATTGATAAAGATAAAAATTTCTCCTGCCTGGTAACCGGTACGTACCGGGAAACTTTTGTCATATTGCCTGGCGACCGGCATATTAATAATTTGTCGTTTTTCTCTTTAACGCCTGGCCTCAATTCTATGGAGTCATAAAAAAGATTCTGATTAAATTTAAATATGCAAAGAACCGTCATCACTCTTGCATGTTTGTTTTTTTGTATCGACTGCCTGTCTCAATCGGCCGGAACAGGTGGACAGTATCCCTTTGTTCATTACACGCCCAGGGAGGGACTTGTTAACAACAAGGCCAGGGTCTTGTTCCAGGATAGCCAAGGGAAATTATACATTGGAACTTTTGGAGGGCTGAGTGTGTATGACGGAAGCCGGTTCATCAATTTTGACTATAATAATGGGTTGGGCAACACCCTTGTTAACGACATTGTAGAAATGGGAGAGGATTCGGTGTGGATATTAGTCAATGCTCAGCAGATCAATTATATCGTGAACGGCAGGATCAGGACTTTCACACCGGCCGATAATTTTACTCCCGTCATTAATAAATTAATTAAATGCAGCGACGGATATTTTTATGCTATTACGGATGAAGGCCTATTCAAATTGCAGGACAGGAAGTTTATAAAAATGGATCTTTCGGGAATGCCTGAGGGAAACCAGGCCATATCGCTGAATAAGGTAATTGAATTTGATAAGAAACTATTTATCATTTCAGATCCTGACTATAAGTTTAACGTCGGCAATCTTTTGGTTTATGATCTTATCAAACAAAAACTGGTTGCTTATAAACTGGGAGCTAACGCTACTTGTCTTTTTACCCCGGATCAAAATCAGCTCTGGATCTCTTCCTTCACGGATTTTTATATTTTTGACGGGTTCAACGGTTATGACATTTTACTAAAACCTTTCCCATATTCACGTCAATTTCCAAAAGGTATTCTGCCGCGCTTTATCTGTAAGGATCGGCAAAATAATCTGTGGGTAACCACCTTGAGAGGAGTTTATAAGATAAATCCCGATGGCGACACCACTTTATTTACAAAGGAAAACGGATTGACAATTGATTTTCAAACATCCATCTACCAGGACCACGAAAATAATATGTGGTTTACCAATGAACATACAGGCCTGTGCAAATTGTCAAACCAGCAACTGGTCTATTTTCCGCAATACAAACCGGGTCTGACTGTAAACGACATCTCGATAACTCCTTTTACGGATTCTGTTTGGTTGTACGATAATGATCATGGGCAGGTTTGGCTCACACTTCCCCGTGGAGAAAGTAAACGCTTTTCTTTTGACAATTCCCGCCTCGGTTACGGAAGATTTGTTTTTGCAAAAAGAGGATATATAACAAGTGGAAATAATATTTTTTCCTGGGATAACACTTCGGGTCCTCAGCTTACCCTTACGCCTTATTATTCCGATCCTGATACGGTATCAGGGTTTACCGATGCATTGTTGGATAACAACGGAAACCTTGTAGCGGCATCAACAAAGATCGTTGCTTTTTCCGGGGATAAGATTTTGCGAGAGTCCTTTGAATACATGACGGACCAGTTTACTAT
>DASTIZ010000273.1:0-4286 GCA_035717045.1 Chitinophagaceae bacterium | reverse complement strand
TGCCTTACCATTGAATATAATATCCAACGCTTTTTCAGGTTGCTTTAAAATTTTTGCTGCCAGTGCCAAGCCATTTCCTGAACCACAGGGAATGATCCCAAAGTCTACTTTCTCATTCATGAGACTGCCGACCACCTGGCTGATAGTGCCATCACCACCGGCGATCACTACATCGGTGACCTTTTCTTCCTTGATCACAGAGATCAGAAAAGAATAATCGCCATTTGCAACAGATGGAAAAATAAGGTAAGAGAAATTTTTCTCCTTTGTTTTTGCTTCAATAACTTCCCGAAGATTGACTTTTGATCCTGGACCTGAAACGGGATTGATAATGTAAATGATCTTCCGGCTCATCGTTTATACAAAGTACACAAAAGTAGGCGACGGACACGCACGGTAGCTGCGACGGCAGGGTCTTTTGGCACGGCCCAACTATATACTCTTACTTTTTGCTGGTTTTCCATGATGCCGGCAATTTCTGAATTATGGATCTTTAGAAAGAGGGTGTTGCTGTATTCTCGTATTGATTTACCGCTGGTATCAAAAAAGCCAATGGTACGGATCCAATCAGATTGCTCAGCGGCTGGCGTATATTCAACTATAAAAAAACCAGGCCCCTCAAGTATCCGGTTTAATAAAGTCACCCTTCTTTCATCATTGGTCTCTTTCTTATTGTTGAATTTGGAAACTTCTTTACGATTATGATAGATGGCCCAACTGTCATAGTCCTGGGCAGCCACTACCGTCGGAAGTGTTAATATCAATATATAAAGTATGAGTTTGCCCATTGTTATTGGTTAAAACGAAGTTCGGTGAAAAAACGTTGCACGCATTCATAAAGATTCACCAGTTGGCCGGGTCACGGGGAAAATTTACCAATGAAAGGTTGATCAATCAAACACTTAAAGAAGAATACACGTGTGAAAAAGAGTTCCAACCCACTGTACAATTCTTGATAAATTTATTAATTTGTGCATGATGAAAAAAAACTCGCTATATTTTATGACTGTTCTTTGCCTTTCTAAACATTTGCCACCATGAAAAAAATCATTTCCTCACTGTTATGCTTGCTGTTCATATTTCATGGACAAACACAAAAAAGTCATTTGTATTTAAAGGGCGGGTTAAATATTTCAGCATTTACGTCTGATAACCCAGACAATTTTTATGAAGTAAACCCGTTGACTTCCTTTAATGTGGGGGCACTGGCAAGAATCAATGTAAGTAAACAGGTTACGATTCAACCAGCGATTCAAATCAGTGGTAAAGGGGCTAAGACAAAAGGTGGAGAACCACCGTATACTCATACTTACTTTGAGTCCACCACTCAGCCATATTATTTGGAATTACCAATTAATGTAGTTTTTGATGTGCCGGCAAAAGGAGCCATTTCATTGTTTTTTGGAGCAGGCATGTATGGTTCATTGGGTATTGGTGGGAAAAATAAAATTTCAGGAACAACAGCAAGTACTGGAAGTTTTTCGGATGAAAGAAAGATAGACTTTAAGAGTCAGAATAGCTATCCTAATTTTCATAATTGGGCAGGAATTGGATATATGAATAAGGAAGATTTTGGGATAACGGCAACAGCCGGACTTAAGATTAAGAAATTTCTAGTTTTTTTAGATTATGAACATGGATTAAAAAACATTGATATAGGTACAAGGGTAGAAAAGGACGACAATACAAATAGAGTTTTTGGTCTTTCAATTGCCTGGCAAATATTGTAATCACTAATGCTACCATTTTAACAACGCACTTGCCCATGTAAATCCACTTCCAAATGCAGCCAAACAAACAAGACCTCCTTCTTTTAATGTCGGCATTTCACAAGCCCGATGTCATGAGAAAATATTTAATGAAGCTTTCATCTCCCCTTCCCTTTGGGAAGGGACTCTAGCAGTATTTTCAACTTTAATGACTGGTTCGTGGGGTTAGGCCGTTACCATTTTAACAACGCACTTGCCCATGTAAATCCACTTCCAAATGCAGCCAAACAAACAAGATCTCCTTCTTTTAATGTTGGCATTTCACAAACCCGATGTCATGAGAAAATATTTAATAAAGCTTTCATCTCCCCTTCCCTTTGGGAAGGGGCTTTAGCAGAGTTTGCAACTTTAATACCTGGTTCGTGGGGTTAGGCCGTTACCATTTTAACAACGCACTTGCCCATGTAAATCCACTTCCAAAAGCAGCCAAACAAACAAGATCTCCTTCTTTAAGTTTTCCCATTTCATAAGCTTCACACAATGCAATAGGAATAGAAGCCGCTGTTGTATTTCCATACTTCTGGATATTATTATAAACCTGGTCATCCGTCAACCTTAGTTTCTTTTGTACAAACTGTGATATGCGAAGATTCGCCTGGTGTGGGATCAGAAGTCTGAGGTCCGAAGTCTGATAATTGTTGGCATTTAATGCTTCCCTAATTACTTCAGGAAATTTTTCAACAGCTATTTTAAAAACTGTCGGTCCATCCATATTTGGAAAATTCTGTGCATGATCGATCATTGCATGACTCATAAACATATCGCCGATCTCGGCATCATTAAAATCGGCAAGCTTGGTTCCATTTGTCCAATAATTGGCATGCGTTCCCGGATTATACATCGCCAATATCTCTGCATTATTTCCATCACAATGTAAATGCGTGCTGAGAACCCCGCGGTTTTCGTCTTCGGTTGGTTGTAACACGACAGCACCTGCACCGTCACCAAAGATGACCGATATGTTCCGGCCCCTTGTACTAAAATCCAGCCCGAAAGAATGTTTCTCGCTGGCAACGACAAGTATATTTTTATACATACCTGTTTTTATAAATTGGTCCGCGGTGCTGAGCGCATACACAAAACCCGAACATTGATCTCTTACATCCAGGGCGCCAATCTCCTTCATCTTCATGGCACGTTGTACTAAAACGCCGCAACCCGGAAAATAATAATCAGGAGAAATAGTAGCGAAAACAATAAAATCAATATCCTGTGGAGTAATGCCCGCTCTTTCGATAGCGATCTTTGCAGCTTCTATACCCATCGTTGCTGTCGTTTCTTTTGTACGGTCAGCATATCTTCTCTCCTTAATGCCGGTACGTTCCTGTATCCATTCATCACTGGTGTCCATATACTTTTTAAGATCGTTATTGGTGACAACATTTTTGGGCACATACATACCAATACCGGCAATTCTTGAACGTGGCATACCAGTCATTTAAAGCCGCCCGGTTCACCGAGTAGAAAAAAATTATTGGGATCCGGTCGGACGGGAAAGATAGTAAATGTGCGCGACTCTAAAGCGAAATGGGCAAATTCTGCCACACTAAAAATATTTTTCTATTCGAAAGATTTATAGCATGATATTTTCTGATGTTGGAACAGGACTACAATTAAACCCTATTTAAAAGACTGCATGCAACAGGTTCAAAAGTATACCTGGAGAAAGCCAGCGAGAATAGCCGCAAAAACTATTCTGTTCATCATATTGTTCTTACTCATCATTCTCTTATTGATCCAAACCGGCCCTGTTCAAAATATACTTCGCAAAAATGCTGTTACATGGCTTCAAAAAAAATTACAAACAAAAGTTGAAGTGGGACGGGTGTATGTGGGTTTACCACAAAATATTGTGCTGGAGAATGTGTATATAGAAGACAGGCAAAAAGATACATTGATCTCCGGCGGAAAGATTGTAGCTGATCTGAATCTCCTGAAACTGATATTTAATAATCAATTGGACATTGAGAGTATTGCACTGGATAACATCACTGCAAAAGTGAAAAGACAGCTGCCGGACACCGTATTTAATTTCCAGTTTGTCGTGGATGCATTTACAACTAAAGACACAGCAACTGTGGCATCTGATACATCATCTTATTTTATTGCGATACCTTCCCTGGCGCTCAATAAAGTGCGTGTGATCTATAAGGATACCATTACGGGGAGTGATATGGAAGCATGGGTAGAACATCTTGATACCCGGATCGATAAAATGGATTATGAACACTTATACTTCGATGTTCCTGAAACAAATATTAACGGGTTAACGGCAAGAATATACCAAACAAAACCTTTGGCGAGGCCTGAGCCCGATATAAAAGATATCGTGGAGGCGCAACAACCTTCCTTGCTTAAGTTATTGTTCAAGGAAGCCAATATCCAGAATGTCAAGATTGATTATCGGAATGATGTCTCGGCTTTCTATACGACGCTCGATCTTGGCGCATTGAATGTAAAGCCAAACATTATCGATCTCAATAACCGGGTCATCGATTTCCAGCATATTGAATTAAG
>DASTIZ010000272.1:0-9507 GCA_035717045.1 Chitinophagaceae bacterium | reverse complement strand
TATGTCAGGATTGAATATGCAGGATATGCGTACCTGCCGGATAAAGAATTGAACGGATTAACTATGGGTGGGGTGGGGAAAGGAACCACAATAGATTATGTCCAAATAAGTAATGCGGCGGATGATAGCTTTGAATGGTTTGGTGGCTCAGTGGATTGCAAACACCTGATTGCCTATAAAGGTCTTGATGATGATTGGGATATTGATAATGGTTTCAGTGGTCGCATCCAATTTGGAATTTCCATGCGGGATAGTATGGTTGCCGATATTAGCCAAAGCAATGGATTTGAAATTGACAACGATGCGGGAGGAAGTAACCTGTTACCCCAAACCAATGCGGTATTCAGCAATATGACGGTAATAGGGCCCAGGGCGACGCTTACTAACATTGGAAACTCATTGTTCCGCAGGGGCATTCATTCAAGAAGGAACAGTGCAGTGAGCATTTTCAATTCGATCATTATGGGCTGGCCCATCGGCTGGAATCTTGATGGCGGTTTGGGCACTCCTACCGATCTTAATTATAGCGGAACCACGCCAAAGGCATTTGTATCCAATACGATACTCGCGGGAAACAATACCCAATTTAGCTATACACCAAGTGCCAGCGCACCGACGGGGTGGTCAACAGCTGATCTGCAGAATTACTTCAATCGTGCGGGTGGGGGAAATTCTGCCTTGGCAAATGCCGGCGATGTAATGTTAACAGCCGCCATCAATCAAACCGGATCACCCGACTGGAATCCAACTGCAGGTTCACCGGCGCTTACAGGAGCAGATTTTTCAAATTCAAAAGTGAGCAACAACTTTTTTAATACGGTTGCATACAGAGGTGCATGCGGACAGGGTGATACGTGGTGGAAAGGCTGGACAAAGTTTTGATTTCTTGTATATTGATATTATTCATTAGCCGGTTTTATGAACTGGCCAACTCGTTTTGCACAATTAACAAATCGGTAATCCTGCAATAACGTTGGTATAATAATTGTATTTCAATTTGCAAATAGTTCTTATCCATCTAATATATACAACCCGGATCGGTTCTCCGGGGTTAGTAAGTTGATTCCTCATGCAGTTGCCTCCTGGCTCTAACCAGGAGGCTTTTTTTTCTATTCACATTGACGTGATATGAGCAGCAACTCAATTTTTGTTAATCTTGATTCAAACTACATCATACAATGGGATAGTTAACTAAAAAAATGAAGCAGGATGAAATCCTGCTTCTGTACACTTAACTTAGAACGTCGCTACAATTATGCGACAACAATCGGTTCTACAACCACGGAAAGTCGTAGGAATAACCGAACGCTGAAACAAATAGAGAATATGTAACAGGAAAAATGCAAATGTTGTGCTAATGGATTTTCCCTTTTTAAGAAATATTCACCAGAAATAAACAGCAGGCACCGACTTATTCACTTTGGATAGTACTCTCCAGAAACAATCCTCCTTCATCCTTTTCCACAATTTCGCACATAGCGACAAGGCCCTGGGAGATGACATTTTGAATTTCAAGCAGTTGTTCACCAATTAAAGGCCATGACTATCAGCGTGGTCGCTAATCGAAGATTAAGTTTTTATTATCTTTTTCAACATCACGGTTTTTGGTTTTAATAATGTATAATTTGAACAATTCATAACTAAAACCAGCGTCATGAATATTATTACACTGCAAAACAATCCAGGCCAGCAGGATTATTTATTAAAGGAAGATGATAGAGCGGTTCTAAAACTTCGGTTTAATAATGAACGGCATATTGCCAGGTTAGAAACAGAGAAGGAAAGACGGGTGTTGATAATTGAAGAACAAGGCTTGCTCAGGACATTCCTGGTTTTAAAAAATGAGTATGGCGTTCGTATCGGTTCCTTGCACTATGATAATTTTTCGGCAAACCAGGGAACGGTCGATATTGAAAACACAAAATATCGTTTTGACCTGGAGCAAAATGGATCACCTGAACTACGCGTATATAAAAGGTCACGGCGAAATCTTATTTATAGATGTCAGTTAATTATTGAAAATAATAACTCGAAGACAGCATTGGCTTCGTTGATCATTGCCGTTACCTGGTATTTATTTTTGAAGGGAGAGGCACAAAAACATCATGCGTTTAACGAGGCGATCATTTTGTAGTTCTTTTGATACCCGTTTTGATCCTGCTTTAACGCAGGATTTTTTATTACTACCTTTAATTGATGAGATACTTTTTGATTGTTCTTTTTATTGCGGTCATTGGTGGCGGTTGTAAATCCTCGGCTATCAAGCAAAGCCTTTCTGCCGCCGATAGTTTAGTTATTCATTTCAAGGATGAGCAGGCCGCGGTTGTTACCAGGACGGTGCAAACGGCGGAAACAAATGCTATCAGACGCATCATTGATTTCATTGATGCCAAAGAAACAGAATTATTCAAATGCGGGTACGATGGCAAAATGTTTTTTTATAACGACGGCAAACAAATTCAGGAAGTGGATTTCAAAATGAAGAGCGACAGTTGCAATCATTTTGCTTTTTTACTGGACGGAAAATTGGTAAGCACCCGGATGAGAAATGAAGCGGCAGATTTTTTAGATGCGCTCGGGAAGGGAATGCCGTATTATTAATCGTTAATCTCGCCTGGTTTCCAAAGTAAAACCAATGGTCGTGCCCAGTCCCTCCGTACTTCTTACATGTATCGTTTGCCCATGCGCTTCAATGATATGTTTGCAGATGGCCAATCCAAGACCGCTGCCGGTAATGTCCCTGCTGCGACCACCCTCCGTTCTGTAAAAGCGTTCAAATATCCGGGGCAGGTTTTTTTCCGGTATGCCGATCCCGTCGTCACTGATCTCAACCAGGATATGTGCTTCGTCAACTTTATACATGCTGGCCACGATATGCCCTCCCTTTTTTCCGTATTTGATTGAATTATCAAGGAGATTGATCAGTACCTGTCTTATTTTTTCATTGTCTGCAAATACTGTTAAGGGAGACTCGCATCCTTTCTTTATGTTAAAGGCAATCTGCTGGCTTAAAGCCTTTATGGATAAACTCTCAAAAACCTCTTTTACAAAATCCTGTATCACAAACTTCGTTTTGGTCAATACAAGTTCACCTCTTTCCAATTTTGATATTTCATCAAGATCCTGGATAAGATTACTGAGCCGTTCCACATTCTTTTCTGTATTTTCCAAAAAACGTTTATTGATCTCAGGGTTATTCATACCTCCGCTTAAAAGACTTTCTACGTAGCCCTGGATCGCAAATACAGGTGTTTTGAATTCGTGGGACAGGTTTTGCAAAAACTCCCGTCTGAACTGCTCATTTTGTTTTAGCAACTCCATTTCCTGTTTATTTTCTTCTGCCCATTGTTCTACATCTTCTCTTACTTCATCTATGCTTTTCTGTGGCAATACGTATTTATAATAGGTTTCTTCTTTTTTTGTTGCCTTTGTTTGGTAAATAAATTTATAGATCAGTTTTATTTTCCGGTAAATAAAACGCTCGAGGACAAATGAGATGAGCAAATAGCTACCCCCCAAAATAATGATGAATGATCCCAATCCCCAGCGCCAGTCCTTTTCAACTATTAAAATCAGCAGGCTGATCGGTATTGATAGGATCAATGCAGTAAAAAAGGAAAGCTGCCGCGGTGAAATGTTTTTGGGAGAAAGCATGGGGCGCAAGTTACTGGATTCTGGATGCTGGATGCTAGATGCTCCCGAATACAAAACGCTAGAGTAAATCACTCAGCCGCAACCAGTAACTAGCATCCAGCATCCTGCATCCAGCATCCAGCAACATTATAACCTTCACAATTCAAACTTGTACCCCACGCCTTTTACAGTGGTGATACAATCGACACCGAGCTTCTGGCGGATTTTACGGATGTGAACATCAATGGTGCGGTCACCAACGATCACTTCGGCTCCCCATACCTGGCTTAGTATTTCATTTCTCACGAATACTCTTCCGGGTTTTGATGCAAGAAGATATAATAATTCGAATTCTTTTTTTGCCAGCATGATGTCTTTACCATGATATTGTACAAGAAATTTTTCGGGATCAATCACCAATCCATCCACAGATATCACTTTTGTCTCGGTCTTATTTAACCGGCGAAACAATGAGCTTACCTTGCTAAGAAAAACCTTTGGACTGATTGGCTTGTTGATATAGTCATCGGCGCCGGTTTCCAACCCTCTTATTTGCGTGTTTTCATCACTTAATGCGGTTAGGAAAAGAATCAAAGTATTTTTAAACGCGGGGAGTAGCCGAAGGATCTCACATACTTCAACCCCATTCTTCTTAGGCATCATTATATCGAGCACGATCAGGTCGGGATTAAACATTTTTGCCTTCTCTATTGCCTCATCACCGTCCTTTGCCGTTACCACATGGTAACCCTCTTTCTGCAGGTTATACCGGAGTATCTCAAGAATATCCGGCTCATCGTCGGCAATTAATACCTTTCGGCTTCTGATATCCATGCAATTAGTTTAGAAATTTCCGCAAACCTAACAGAAATTGCTGTTGACCCTGCACCTCAAACCGCTCATAACACAGACTTAATGAAAAATTAATAAAAGGGACTTTATTCGCATATTATGGATAATTTTAACACGCAATTGACCGCGATCGGCCCGGTAATACAGTCTGTGAGCGTATTCGTACCATTTAAAAATGATGAGTTATTTTTGTAAACCATCCTTATGATAGCAATTCGGCAATATTCTATATTATTCTGTACTTTTCTTTTTGCTTCATCAGTTTCTCTTGCCCAAAATCCAAGAGATCCGAACCTGAAACCTAATCGCAACAGGGAATTGTTCCATGATTATGTTGACTCAGAACAGAAAAAAGCTTTGACCTCTGACGGTAAAGACGATAAACTATTTACTCCTTCAGCCAACGAAGAAACGAATATTCAAATCACTAACGCCCTGATTGGTAAGGTAAATGAGTTGCAGAAAAGGATCGAAAAGGATTCCGCTATCAACGGCCAGGCAAAAGTGCTTTATATCCGTGGCCTTGAACGATTGCTGAAAGACCTGAATTCAGGCTGGCGTGTCAATCGTTTTGTAGCTACACGATTGCCTGAAGTAATTGACAGCTATGTACAGTGTATGGAACTTGATCTTACTAATACCAGCATTGAAAATTATATTGAACAAACACACTATGACGTCGCCCGCCCGCTCCTCGATTGCACTGCTTTTGAAAAAAACCCGGGATATAAAACATCCCGGTACGCTATAATCAGGAAATACTGCAGGCTGTACCCCGAACAAATATTTGCTACTATGCGGAGTGCTCTCGCGCGGTACCCGGATATTCCTTTTGCTGACAGTATGATCATAGCAGCGGGTCATCTCTATCCGAAACAATTATATGATTATGCAGCAGCGACCAATGTTTTGGGTAAGCGAATAAAGACAATTAACGACCCATTAGTGCAGGCTGTGGCAAAAATGACGGCAAGCAGTGGAAGCGGTCAATTGTATTTTCCTTTTCTTGACAATATTGTAAGAGGTAAAATGACATTGTCAGAAATTGATGCGGTAAGAAATGATTCCATTCAATATTATAAGCTTCTTGTAAGAACGCATCTTGATTATAGGGAAAGGATGCTGAACAAAGACACGGCATCTGAATACGAGTCGCTGACCGATATGATGGAACGAAAGGCGAGACAGGTTTTTGTCAATACAATTAATGCCTTGCACGATGAGCCCGATGCCTTCCGTTTCCGAATCATCCAGTCATTGAACGCACAGGAACTCTATTATCTCGCAGTATTAAATGATGGCGTTATTTATACATCAAGTTTTACCAAAGGTGTGTTCCCTTTAATGATGAGCAGGGCCGGCAATCGGGGGGATTCAGTACTGAAACTGGTGATGTTTGACAAGTACCGCAAGTTTATTAAAATGGCGGCAGGTTACAACAAGCTTAGCACTTTCCTCAGCTCATTTCCCAACAAGGAAAATGCAGGCGACCTGATGAGGGCGTTTGTAGGTAACCTGGAAAAAACAGGAAGTCTTGAAGATGGTGTTGATGTAGCTGATTCCTATGCAAGCATCGTAGAAACGATGAAACCCCTTTCTGAAGAAATGCTGGTGAATGTAATGATCAATCATCAAAGAAACGTTGCGCAGAATAATAAAAAGGGAATCGAGATATACCGGATACTTGAAAAACTTTTCCTTTCGGCCGATACTACAAAGAATATAGACCTGACGAGGGAACTGGGAGTTCCACCGGTTTACAACATTCCTTATGCTAATCTTGCAAATGACAGCAATCGTGTCGTGCTCCAGGTATTCTTCTACGGGGAAAGATCCGATATGGGGATTTTCAATGAATTTGTAGCGGCATTCAGAAATTCCAACTGGAAAATGAACAGCAATGATAAATGGGTAAGCTTTCATTCTTTAAAAGGCAAACCTGTTTCGATCTATGCAAACAGGGCGTTGCCACAGGAAACCGGTGAGGACGAAAAAGCACAGAGAGAGCTGGGCAGTTACCTGGTAAGGAACAATATCAACCCAACGGTTACCATTCATCGTGGTCATAGTTATACTGCGCCGTACACGATCAATCAAATGGCTTCCAGTTCAAAGATCGTTTTTCTGGGGTCCTGCGGCGGGTATCATCTTATACACGATGTATTGGCAAAAGCTTCCGATGCACATATTATAGCTTCTAAGCAAATCGGGAGAACGGTCATCAATCAACCCTTTATTGAATTGCTGACTGATAAAGCCCGATCGGGCAGCGGGATCGACTGGATCGCGTTTTGGAAAGAGTTCAGGAAGAAAGCGAATAATGTACCTGAGTTTGATGACTATATCCCACCGTATAAAAACCTCGGTGCTATTTTTATCAAGGCCTATAAGATAGCAATGGGCGAGACGGAACCTGACCTGGCGGTAATCGCACCCACCGCCCAATAAGCTCAATGCCGGCAGGCAGGCAGGTTAAATTGTTCAATTGCTTAATTGCTGTTGGAGAAGTTCCCAAAACAAGTGAAGATGACAATTTAATAATTTAGCAATCCTATAGATTTCTTTTCGCTGATGAATGGTATCTTCAATCCTGTTCTTCTTTTTACATTTGTTGTTTCTAAATGGCCAACGGCACCAATAAAAAATTTTTTGATTTTGACCTTCTGAATAGAGTACTGCGTTTTGCAGCTCCGTATAAAAGGAGGTTTTATTGGTCAATAGGCCTGGCGGTCATCCTTGCTGCTTTTACTCCTGTTCGCCCCATACTTATTCAGCTAACGGTAGATAAATATATCGCCGGTGACAAGAATGCAACTTTCTTTAACGGCTTTTCTATTACCGAAATGCTGGTTCTGATCACGATCATCCAGGTCCTTTTCCTGTTTCTTGAAACGATCCTTCGGTTTTATTTTTCGTATATAACTGCATGGCTTGGACAAAATGTAGTGAAAGATCTGCGTGTAAAAGTGTATAAAAAGGTACTGTCATTAAATCTTTCTCAATTTGATAAAACACCCATTGGAACCCTGACAACAAGAACTGTGGATGATATTGAAAGGATCAACGATGTATTTGCAGACGGGTTGATACCGATCATCGCTGACCTCCTTTCCATCATCTGCGTGCTGGGTTACATGTTCTGGGCTGATCCGAAATTGACATTGATAGCCCTGGTTCCTTTCCCGATTTTGATAATTGCCACGTATTATTTTAAGGAAAGTGTAAACAAATCATTTCACCGGGTAAGAAATGCGGTGGCTCATTTAAATGCTTTTGTCCAGGAGCATATAACGGGTATGCAGGTGGTGCAGGCTTTTGCGGCGGAAGACAGGGAGTTTGAAAAATTCAAGACCATTAACAAGGAACATCGCAACGCCAACATCCACGCCATCTGGGCCTATTCGATCTTCTTTCCTGTTGTGGAAATTGTCCTGGCCACTGCGATCGGGTTGCTTGTTTGGAAAACCTCGCAGGAGGCGTTACAACTTGAGCAAAGCCAGCAAGGGACATTAATGGCATTCATTCTGTGTCTTAATTTAATATTCCGGCCCTTGAGGGTGATCGCAGATAAATTCAATGTACTGCAAATGGGAATGGTTGCCAGCGAAAGGGTTTTTAAGGTCCTCGATAATGATGATCACTTACAACCTTCACTACCCGATGCACTCAAACCGGTACATATAAAAGGAAAGATCGGCTTCGAGAGCGTAATGTTTGAATACTCACCGGGCGTTCCTGTTTTAAAGGACGTCTCTTTCACTGTCTCTCCGGGGGAAACGGTCGCTATTGTGGGACATACCGGGAGCGGCAAGACAACGATCATAAGTTTATTGAATCGCTTATACCACATACAAAGTGGCCAGATAAAAATTGATGATGTAAATATTGAAAAATACGATATCGAAACGCTCCGGAAGAATATTGGCGTCGTGTTGCAGGATGTTTTTCTTTTTTCGGGCTCTATCATGGACAACATCACGTTGCGCAACAGGGAAATACCACGAGAAAAGGTAATTGAAGCGGCCCGGCTCATCGGTATGCATGACTTTATCATGATGTTGCCCGGCAATTATGATTTCGATGTCATGGAAAGAGGCGCTACACTTTCTTTAGGACAACGTCAGTTACTTTCATTTATCAGGGCATTGCTATACAATCCGTCCATCCTGATTCTTGATGAAGCCACTTCTTCTGTAGACACAGAGAGCGAAATGATGATACAAAATGCGATCGATAAATTAATAACCGGGCGAACATCCATTGTTATCGCCCATCGTCTCTCAACCATTCGTAAGGCAGATAAGATAATAGTGCTTGAAAAGGGGGAAGTAAAAGAGATAGGAACGCATGATGAGCTGATCGCAAGAGATGGATATTATCAAAAGCTTTATCAACTCCAATTTGAAAAACATAAATCAGTGGCATAAGCTGTAACTTAACGCTGATGAGTTACCCGTTATTGATCATATTCCTCCTGTTCACTTCTTTTCTGTGTCCCCAAAAAGATCCGTTCATTGTTGTACTGGGCATTGCACAGGATGCCGGCTACCCGCAAGCCGGATGCAGTAACGACTGTTGCGAGAAATATTGGGATAAGAAAATTCCAAAACAAAAAGTTTCTTGTCTTGCCCTGTTCGATCCGGTCACAAACCAGAAATGGTTATTTGATGCCACCCCAGATCTGACCGGCCAACTTCATGACGCAGAGAAGATTCAAAAAGGAGATTTGTCAGGCATATTTCTCACCCATGCCCACATCGGTCACTATTCAGGTTTAATGTATTTAGGGAGGGAAGCGTTAGATACAAAAGAAATTCCTGTGTACGTCATGCCCCGGATGTACGATTATATAAAAGCAAACGGTCCATGGAGCCAGCTGGTTGATCTGAAAAATATTGAGCTTATAAAAATTAATGCCGACAGTTCGATCAGATTGACAGCTGAGATCTCGGTAACACCAATTCTTGCTCCTCACCGTGATGAGTTTTCTGAAACAGTCGGGTATTCAATCAAAGCGGGGAA
>DASTIZ010000271.1:0-13875 GCA_035717045.1 Chitinophagaceae bacterium | reverse complement strand
AAAGGCAAAAGCACTAAAGCCAACCACGCCACAGATCGTGGATGAAATAAAAAAACTGGAGAAATATATAACCAGAATGCCGGGGTAGAACCATGATATACAGGATCTAAAACGATTAAAGGAAATCAGGAATAATTCCTTTTTTATTTTAATTCTATCAGAGTTTGCTGATCTTTCCATTTACCCAGGAACTCTTCCACTTTGCTGAACCTGTATTGAAAAATATCTTTCAACTGCCCTTTTATAAATAAGAAATCAACCATCTCACCGATAAAGCCTAATGGGTTTTCATAGTGAACAATATCTGTCATCTCCACGCCACCTTCAATTTCCTTAAAATGGTGCTGATGATGCCATAAGGCATAAGGACCTTTTCGCTGTACATCAATAAAATATTTTAACTCCTCGGTATGCGTAATTTCTGTCATCCAATACAATGGTATATTTAAAAACGGGCGTACTTTGTATTCGATGAGCTGGCCCGTGTATATTTTTTCTCCGTGATGTGTTGAAATGATACTAAAACCCATGTTGCCAGGGGTAATAACTTGCAGATTCGCCGGGTTTGAAAAAAAATCCCACGCTTCTCTAAGTGAAACAGGTATTTTCTGAACAGTTTTTATAGAATGTACCGCCATGGAGATTAAAGATTTAAATTCGTTTGAATAACATTCGATAAAAAGAAAAGTTCGGCACAATATGTCATTTATCAGGGAAAGACTGGAAAATAAATTTCGTGAGGAATACGAAAGGCTGAATGAAATGCAACGGCTTGCTGTGGATACTATTGACGGGCCGGTGATGGTAATTGCCGGGCCCGGCACCGGAAAAACGCAAATATTAGCGAGCCGGGTTGGTAAAATATTATTGGAAACGGATGCCCGGCCGGAAAATATTCTCTGCCTTACCTATACCGATGCCGGCGTGGTCGCCATGCGGAAAAGATTGTTGCAGTTCATTGGTTCAGATGCGTACAAAGTGAACATTTACACTTTTCATGCTTTCTGCAATGATGTAATACAGGAAAACCTCTCACTTTTTGAAAAAACCGCACTTGACCCGATCTCCGATCTCGAACGGATCGAATTGTTTAAAGAACTCATCGATTCATTTCCCAAAAATCATCCACTAAAGCGATATCGTGGAGATGTTTATTATGAGATCACTAACCTGCAGCAGCTTTTTAGCACAATGAAAAGGGAAGGCTGGACCCCCGCCTATATCAATCAAAAAATAGATGAGTATCTAACAAGTCTTACGAACCGGGAGGATTTTATTTATAAAAGAAAATTCAAGGAGTTCAATCCAGGTGATTTGAAAAAGGACAGGATCGATGAAGAAAACGAAAAAAAGGAAAAGCTGCGTGCGGCGGTTAATGAGTTTGATCGTTTTCAGCAAATGATGCGCAAGCGAAACCGCTATGATTTTGATGACATGATCAACTGGGTGATAAAGGCTTTTGAAGAGAATAAAAACCTATTGGCCACTTACCAGGAACGATTCCTTTATATACTCGTTGATGAATTCCAGGACACGAGCGGTACACAAAACAAGATTGTTGAATTACTGATCAACTATTGGGATAAACCGAACGTTTTTGTGGTGGGCGATGATGATCAAAGCATTTACCGTTTCCAGGGTGCCAACGTGGAAAACATGCTGAATTTTGCGGATAGTTATAAAGCGCATCTTATGACGGTGGTACTCACCAATAATTACCGTTCTACACAACCTATACTTGACATTTCAAAAACACTGATCGACAAAAATGCAGAGAGACTGGTAAACCAATTAAAAGATCTACGTAAAGAGCTACAATCATCGCATCATCATATCAGCACACTCACCCACTCCCCTGTTATAAAAGAATATGAAACCCAGCGACAGGAAATGATCGATATCACACTGCAGGTGCAGAAATTACTGGCAGAAGGCATTCCAGCCGGCAGGATCGGGATAATTTATAAGGAAAATAAGTACGGAGAAGAGCTTGCTCAATATTTCAAGCTGAGAAACATTCCTGTTTATACAAAAAGGAATTTCAATATTCTTGAATTGCCGCTGGCGAAAAAGATCATTTTGATCCTTAAATACCTTGCCGCCGAGCATGATGTTCCGTATGGCGGCGACGAAATGTTATTCGAGATCTTACATTTCGATTGGTTCAATATACCAGCCGTCGAGATTGCCAAACTCACTGTTGATTCTGCCGAACAAAGAACAGAAGAAAAAAGTTCTTTACGAAGATTGTTACACGAAAGATCGATCGCTGTTCCAAAAGACCTGTTTAGTAAAAGCATTCATGAAGGTTTGAAGAAGGCTTCGTTTGTGTTGGAAAAGCTCATCGGCCAGGTTCCGAATATTACGCTTCAACAATTGTTTGAAAACATTATCCGTGAAGCCGGCATTCTAAGTCATATCATGCAAAGCCCGGATAAACACTGGCAACTCCAGGTACTGACAGGCTTGTTTGATTTTGTAAAGGAAGAAACACGACGCAATGCATCGATGAAACTCCAGAAGCTGGTAAACATCATTGACCTGATGGAGAAAGAAGAGCTGTTATTACCCCTGGTACAGGTAAGCGGAAGCGAAAAAGGGGTGAACCTTTTGACCGCACACGGATCAAAAGGTCTTGAATTTGAATACGTGTTCTTTGCAGGTTGCAATGCATCCTATTGGGAAAAGAAAAGAAAGCCGGGTGGTGGGTATAGTATGCCCGATACGATCTTCTCATCACTGCCGAAACACCGGGATGACGAAGAATTACGCCGCTTGTTCTATGTTGCCCTGACAAGAGCGGAAAAACATCTTTATATTTCTTACAGTCGATTCAAAAATGACGGAAAGGATCTGGAGCCCTCCATGTTCATTGCAGAAATACTTGACCGGCACATATTACACCTGGAAAAAGTATTTATAGATGAAGAAGTATTGTCTGAATTCAGTGCTTTACAATTCGGAGAATCCGAAGCGCCGGAAATTGAGCAGATGGAGAAAGAGTTTATCGATCGCTTGCTTGACAAGTTCGTGATGAATGTTACGGCCCTGAATAATTATTTATGTTGTCCCCTGCAATTTTATTTTCAGAATCTTATTCGTATCCCCTCTCCAAAAAATGAAGCCACTGAATTTGGGTCTGCTGTTCACTATGCCTTGGAACAATTATTCAGGAAAATGCTGGGGCCAGACAAAATGGGGGGCAAAACCGGCCAGTTCCCGGCAAAAGAAGCTTTTATTGCCGACTTTGAATGGTGGCTGCATCGTCACCGTGAAAGTTTTACCAAAGAACAATTTGATCGCAGGTTGGAATACGGACAGGAAGTATTGAGCAATTACTATGATAATCGTATCAATGGATTTAATAAGATAGTTGCCATCGAAAGAAACATCCGGAATGTGATCGTAAAAGGTGTACCGATCAAAGGAAAACTTGACAAACTTGAATTTGATGGTAAGTCCGTGAACGTTGTTGATTATAAGACCGGCGATCCAGATAAGGCAATTCCAAAGTTAAGAGGACCTTCAGATAAAGATCCTAATGGCGGTGATTACTGGAGGCAGGGTGTTTTCTATAAGATCCTTGT
The DNA here is from genome assembly GCA_035717045.1 of Chitinophagaceae bacterium. Classification (GTDB taxonomy): domain Bacteria; phylum Bacteroidota; class Bacteroidia; order Chitinophagales; family Chitinophagaceae; genus VBAS01. The sequence goes on along the minus strand of DASTIZ010000271.1, from coordinate 10,288 downwards.
TGACAATTATGAACAGAAGGACTGGAAAGTTATCAGCACTGAATTTGATTTTATTGAACCCGATAAAAAGAAAGTGTACCGGAAAGAAAAGCTGGTCATTAATCCTGCCGATATTGAAACCGTGACACAGCAAATAGTCACCGTTTGGCAAAAAATACAGGATCGTGATTTTTACATGGGATGTGGCAGCCCGGATTGCCATTGGTGCAATTTTGTAAAAACAAATAAACTCACGGTGGCGCTTCACGAATTGGAAGAGAACCAGGAGAACCAGGATTAAACCAGGATTAAAGAACCAGGATTAACACGATTTTGCGGGATTATTAGGAAAATTGGAACAGTCCTTCAAAATAAACAGGTTAAGTTTGCAACTTTAGAGATTTCCTGATGAGAAGAATTGTCCTTTTTTTCCTCTTAATCCTTTTAATCATAAAAATCCCGGTTCTGATCGTTGGTTGTGCCAATATCGTCCCCCCGATGGGCGGTCCAAGAGATTCGCTTCCTCCATTGCTGGTAAAAGTAACGCCACCCGATTCAAGCACAGGCTTTAATACAAAAACGATCACATTTACTTTTGATGAGTTTATCGATCGACCGCAAGATCTGTTTCGTAATCTTATTATTTCCCCAACTCCGTCAATATTTCCAAGTGTCGAAAATAAGTTGAGAACGCTTACTGTCAGGATCAAAGACACGCTTGAACCTAATACAACTTATTATTACAATTTTGGTGATGCGATAAAAGATGTCAATGAAGGCAATGTGTTGCGTAACTTCTCCTACATTTTTACAACAGGCAATACTTTGGATACACTTCAGTTAGGTGGCAAGGTAATTCTTGCCGAAACCGGTGGCATCGATTCGACTTTATTTGTCATGCTTCACCGCAGTGGGGAAGATTCTGCTGTCTTAAAAGACCGGCCACGCTATATAACAAAGCTTGACGGCCAGGGCAATTTTCTTTTTCGCTATTTACCAACCGGTACATATTATATATATGCGTTGAAGGATGAAAGCGGTACACGAAGATATTCTGATAAAGCTTTATTTGCATTTGCCGATAGCTCCGTTGAAGTGAAACCCGATGCATCACCGGTGACGCTGTATGCATTTATTGAAAACCAGGCGTCGCCGGCAATGGCAACTATTAACTTTGCTGGCACCCGGGGAACGGGCACAAGACCCGATGACCGGAGGTTAAGATTTACCAGCAATCTCAGCGGGAATACACAGGATCTGCTAAATGATCTCAACCTGAACTTTGAAACGCCATTGCGAAACATTGATACAACTAAACTTCAACTAAGTACCGATTCAGCATTTATTTACGCTCCTGCATCATGGCAGATCGATAGCTTGCAAAAAAAGCTTACGTTAAAAACCAATTGGAAAGAAAACACGCTTTATAATTTGATTCTTGATAAGGATTTTGCAGAAGACAGCGCGGGTCGGAAGCTACTTAAAACAGATACACTTCATTTCACTACAAAAAAGCAGGCCGACTACGGTTCCTTAAAAGTTACGTTTGTCAACCTCGACCTTTCACAAAACCCCGTATTGCAGTTGTCGCAAAATGGCCAGGTCGTAAAAACATTCCCTCTTAATTCTAATGAGATTTACCAGTCATTATTTACACCAGGGGAGTATGACCTCAGTATTCTTTTTGATAAGAACAAGAACGGCAAATGGGATCCGGGCCAGTTCTTCGGATCAAGAAGACAACCCGAGTTGGTGCGGCCATTGAATAAAAAGATCACGATCCGGGCAAACTGGGATAATGAGTTTGAAATAAGGCTCTAGATGAGGGGATGCTGGATGCTAGATGCTGGATACTGGATGCTGGATGCCGGATGCGGGTTTGCGAAAACTTTTCTGTATCTAGTATAAAGCATCTAGCATCCAGAATCGCCCTCCAGTAATTATCTTTGCCTCCTATGCAATTCTCCTCTCAACTTCTTGAAAATGCTGTGAACGAATTTTCCAGGCTTCCGGGCATTGGTAAGAAAACCGCCTTGCGGCTGGTGCTTCATTTGCTAAGACAGCAGGAGAATGATGTGCAGCAATTCAGCGAAGTGATAGCCAAAATGCGCAATGAAATAAAATTCTGCCAGCGTTGCTTCAATGTTGCTGACGGAGATATTTGTTCCATATGTGCCAACAGTATGCGCAAACAGGATATCATTTGCGTTGTCGAGAATATCCGCGATGTCATTGCGATAGAAAGCACGCAGCAGTATAGCGGCACTTATCATGTTCTTGGGGGTATCATTTCGCCTCTGGATGGTGTGGGGCCAGACCAACTCAACATTGAATCACTCGTTCATCGTGTGCAAAAAGAGAAAACTGAAGAGATCATCTTTGCCCTGAGCCCAAACATCCAGGGTGATACAACCATTTATTATATCCAAAAGAAGTTGCAGAATACAGATCTGCGGATCACAACAATCGCAAGAGGTATTGCCTTTGGCGGTGAACTTGAATATGCGGATGAAATGACCCTGGCCCGTAGTCTTCAGAATCGTTTGCCTGTAGATAAATACGTAACGAATAGATAGGTTAAGGTTAAGGTTAAGGTTAAGGATTAGAACCTCACCCTCACCCTCAACCTTAACCTCAGCCTCAACCTTAACCTATTTTGGCTTAACGAAAAACCCTATCTTTGTGAAAAGGCGGATTTGTTTATTGTTCGGCCTTATACGGAACTAATAAACGCAAAGAAACTTCACTACTGTTTCCCAACGTTTATATAGTTCCAAACTGATTGAGCAGATCAACTGTTTAATTGTTCAATGGCTAAATGACTAACCTTGTTCTTAAAAACTTCTTTGACCTGAGTTTACCTTAACCACGGAACATAACCATTAAACCATTAAACCGTTAAACCATTAAACCATAAATCAATTTTAGAAAGATGAAAACTATTCAAGACATACTCCGGGAACGCATTCTTATCATTGACGGCGCCATGGGCACCATGATACAGCGTTATAAATTAAGTGAAGCTGATTATCGTGGTGAAAGATTCAAGAATTGGCCATCAGATCTGAAAGGAAACAATGACCTGCTTTGTCTTACACAACCGCATATCATAAAAGAAATCCATAAAAAATACCTGGAAGCCGGTGCTGATATCATTGAAACAAATACATTCAATGCACAAAAAATTTCATTGGCTGATTATGGAATGCAGTCATTAGCATATGAAATGAACCTGGCGGCAGCCAAATGTGCAAAGGAAGCCCGGGAAGAATTTTACAAATTAAATCTAAAATCTAATCCCGATAATGATCGGGACCAAAATCCAAAATTCATTGCAGGCGCTTTGGGCCCTTTAAACAAAACCCTCTCTCTTTCCCCCGATGTAAACAATCCTGGTTACCGTGCATTGACTTTTGATGAAGCGGTTGAAGCGTATTATGAGCAAACAAAGGGATTAGTTGAAGGCGGAGTGGACTTGCTGCTGATTGAAACAATTTTTGACACATTAAATGCAAAAGCAGCCATCTTCGCAATAAAAAAATATTTTAGAGACGCCCATCACGACCTTCCCGAAGGGAAGGCCGTCAACGCCCAATCCTTGCTTATGGATGACCCTAATAACAATGGGAAAAACTCATCAGGTTGGGAAGGTGCGCTGGTTGCTTCCCGCAACGTGGGAGGTCGGAAGGGGGCTCTCCCGATCATGATCAGCGGAACTATTACTGATGCTTCAGGAAGAACTTTGAGTGGGCAAACCCTCGAAGCATTTTATAATTCGGTGATGCATGCAAAACCATTAAGCATCGGATTGAATTGCGCATTGGGTGCAAAAGAAATGCGTCCGCATATCGAAGAACTGAGCCAGATCGCTTCCTGTTATGTTTCGGCTTATCCGAACGCAGGTTTACCAAATGCGATGGGAGAATACGACGAAAAACCCGAAGACACTGCTCATTATTTAGAGGATTGGGCCAGGGAAGGTTTCGTAAATATTGTGGGAGGATGCTGTGGCACGACTCCTGATCACATACAACATATTGCAAAACATGTAAAAAACTTATCACCAAGAAAATTACCGGAAACAATTAAAGAATTGGCGATTTAGGTATTATTTTAGCTATATATATTGCACAGTGGAAAAGACCCTATTGATTATAGCAATTTTGATCCTCATCGTTAACAACTTTTCTGTGATCCGGGATTTGCTTGTTAAGAGGAATCCTTAGATGCAGGAACAAGTTATCATTCAACCATACTTACGTCTGTCAGGTTTGGAGCCATTGGTCATTCGACCTGAAATGAATTTTGTAAATATTGGCGAAAGAACCAATGTTACGGGTTCAAAAAAGTTTGCAAGGCTTATCAAAGAAAATAAATATGAAGAAGCGTTGAGTGTGGCCCGCCAGCAGGTAGAAAACGGTGCCCAGGTCCTTGATGTGAATATGGATGATGCATTGCTTGATGGCGTAAAGGCCATGACCACTTTTCTCAACCTTTTACAAAGCGAACCCGATATTGCAAAAATCCCCGTGATGATCGATAGCTCCAAATTTGAGATCATCGAAGCCGGGTTGAAATGCGTGCAGGGAAAATCGATCGTGAATTCCATTTCAATGAAGGAAGGCGAAGAGAAGTTTATTCAGCAAGCTGAAACCTGTTTGATGTATGGCGCTTCCGTTATCGTTATGGCATTCGATGAAAAAGGTCAAGCCGATACAAAAGACAGAAAGGTGGAGATCTGTCACCGTGCCTATAAAATACTCACTGAAAAAGTTGGCTTCGATCCGCAGGATATAATTTTTGATCCAAACATCTTTGCCGTTGCCACCGGTCTCGAAGAACACAACAATTATGCGGTAGATTTTATTGAAGCGACTAAAGAAATAAAAAAACTGATGCCACTTACAAAAGTAAGTGGTGGTGTGAGCAATCTTTCTTTCTCATTCCGTGGTAATGATCATGTTCGTGAAGCCATGCATTCCGTTTTTCTTTATTATGCCATTAAAGCGGGCATGGATATGGGCATTGTAAATGCCGGGCAACTGGTGGTGTACGACGAAATTGAACCCGGACTCAGGAAGCTTTGCGAAGATGTAATTCTGAACCGCAACAATGAAAATAATGAAGCAACGGAAAAACTGATCGCGTTTGCTGAAACGGTAAAGGCTAAGGGCAAGGTTGAGGTTAAGGATGAGGCCTGGCGAACTGCGCCGGTCGAGGAGCGTTTGAAACATGCCCTGGTAAATGGGATCACTGATTATATCGATGCAGATACAGAAGAAGCCAGGAAGAAATATCCAAAGCCACTCGATGTGATCGAAGGTCCGTTAATGGATGGGATGAACGTGGTTGGTGATCTTTTCGGTAGCGGAAAAATGTTCTTGCCCCAGGTTGTGAAAAGTGCAAGAGTAATGAAAAAGTCGGTGGCTATTTTGACTCCTTACATTGAAGCAGAAAAAGAACAAAGAAAGCAAGCTCATTTGGCTGCCGGTACAGAAAATAAAGAGTCTGCCAGTGCGCCCAAAGTGCTGCTGGCAACGGTAAAAGGTGATGTACATGATATCGGTAAGAATATAGTTGGCGTTGTACTTGGTTGCAACGGCTATGATATCATCGATCTTGGGGTAATGGTGCATGCAGATAAGATTTTAGACACGGCTGAAAAAGAAAAGGTTGATATCGTTGGTTTAAGTGGATTGATCACACCCTCTCTTGATGAAATGGTACATGTGGCGCATGAAATGAAACGCCGGGGAATGAAACAGCCATTACTTATCGGGGGAGCTACCACTTCAAGAATGCATACTGCCGTAAAAATTGCACCACAGTATGAGAATGGCGTTTTGCATGTGCTGGATGCAAGCAGGAGCGTAACTGCAGTCAGCTCTCTATTAAGTAATGAACAAAAGACAGCATTCCTTGCGGCGACAAAAAAAGAATATGCTCAGCTGCGGGAACAATTTTTAAATAAGAATAAATCAAAAGTACTGATCCCGTATTCGGAGGCAGTAATAACAAAAGAATATTTAGACTGGAAAAACTATAAACCAGTTAAACCAGCCGTCGAAGGTGTAAAAGTTTTCAAAGAATTTGATCTGGGAACAATTGCAAAATATATTGACTGGGGGCCATTTTTTATTGCCTGGGAAATGCCGGGTCATTTTCCCCAGGTTTTATCAGATAAAATTTTTGGTGCAGAAGCAACAAGAATTTATGAAGATGCCAAAAAGCTCTTGAAGAAAGTAGTGGATGAAAAATGGTTTACGGCAAATGGAGTGATTGGTTTCTGGCCGGCTTCAAGCAATAATGCAGATACAATTACTTTACACACTGAGCAAGGAGAAGTGAAATTGGAAATGCTTAGACAGCAATTGAAAAAAGCAGTTGGACAACCAAGTTATTCGTTGGCGGATTTCGTTAAGCCAGGCCCATCCCCGGGAACCTTTTCCTCTATGGAAGAAACTGCTACAGCCCCTTCCCAAAGGGAAGGGGAGAAAAAACCTGGATACATGTTTGCCGACCCTATAACTTATCCCCTTCTCAAAGAATTTACATTGAAACACCGTTCAAATCCCACACAAGCGGAGAATGTGCTTTGGACTTTAGTTAAATCGAAGAAATTGGAAGGTTTCAAATTTAGAAGACAACATATAATTGGAAACTATATTGCCGATCTGGTTTGCCTTAAGAGAAGATTAATAATAGAAATTGACGGGTTGCCTCATCAACTACCCCAAAATCAGGAATCAGATGAAGCCCGTACGGCCTGGTTAAACATGAAAGGATTTAAAGTTATCAGGTTTAAGAATGAAGAAGTTCTTAATAAAACGGAGGAAGTTCTAAATAAAATTTTGACAACTTTAAACAGTCAACCAAATCTAGAAGAAAATAACAACCTAAGTTCCCCCAACGGGGGACAGGGGGCCAGGGTCGGGGATATCGATTACATGGGCGCATTCGCAGTCTCTGTTTTTGGCGCCAGCAAATGGGTTAAGAAATTCGCGGATGAACATGATGAATACAATAAGATCATGGTTCAAATTCTTGCTGATCGCCTTGTAGAAGCATTTGCAGAGTGTTTACATGAAAAAACGCGAAAAGAATATTGGGGCTATGCGAAAGATGAGAAGCTGAGCAATGAAGAGTTGATCAAAGAACAATACAAAGGCATCCGACCGGCTCCTGGTTATCCAGCCTGTCCTGATCATACTGAGAAAATAAAATTATTCGGTCTGCTGAATGCTACAGAGAACATCGGTGTCGAATTAACAGAAAGCCTTGCGATGAACCCACCCGCATCTGTTTGTGGTTGGTATATTGCTCATCCGCAAAGCCATTATTTTGGAGTTGGTAAGATCATGAAAGATCAATTGGAAAATTATGCTCAGCGAAAAGGAATGAGTATTGAAGAGGCAACAAGGTGGTTGAGGCCGGTTTTGGATGCCTAACCCCGGGAACCATTTCTGATTGTGGAAGATGCTGCTAAAGCCCCTTCCCAAAGGGAAGGGGAGATTAAGCAAAACTCATGTGTATTTGCTTTGAACGAAGAGGAGATGAAACATGGTTTTTGTGTTTAACTTTAACCCGGAGTTCCCCCAATGGGGGACAAAGGGCTTAAGAGATAAATTGAAATCATTTATGCAACAAAAAGAAAATGATAACCTGAAAGCTGGCGAAGCTTTTCTTGCTGACAATGCAAAAAGAGAAAGTGTGGTAACTCTTCCAAGCGGTTTGCAGTACGAGATAATCAAACAAGGTGATGGACCAAAACCGTCGGCAAGTAATACTGTGACCTGTCACTACCACGGTACAACCATACATGGTGATGTATTTGATAGCTCCGTCCGTCGTGGACAACCCGCCAGCTTTCCGTTGAATGCAGTGATAAAAGGCTGGACGGAAGCATTACAATTAATGCCGGTTGGCAGTAAATGGAAATTGTTTCTTCCATCTCATTTGGCTTACGGTAACAGGAACGTTAGTCGTGAGATCGGACCAAACAGTACATTGATATTTGAAGTGGAACTACTTTCCTTCCGCTAGGAGATGAATATACCAATTCGCTTTAACTCGGCTCTCAGGTGCACAGGATTATCATAATGAACGCCTCTGATTCCAAATGCCTCTGCGCCTTTGATGTTTCTTAGGCTGTCATCGATGAATAACGCTTTTGAGGGATCAATTGAAAACTTATCAACCAGCTTCTGATAAAATTCGGGAAAAGGCTTTCTTGTTTTTTCTTCGCCGCTTACCAGTCTTCCATCAAACCAATGCAAAAAATCATAGCGCTCCAAAGCAATGTGAAATGTCTCGGCGCTCCAATTTGTAAGCGCATATGTTTTCAAGCCGGGCAGTTGCTTTAACTCTTTGAAAATTTCCACCGTTTCGTGGATAGGTCCTCCTAACATTTCTTCCCATCTTCCATAGTAAGCTCGTATTTGGGGCTCCCATTCAGGATGTTGGGCGACGAGTTCTTCAGTTGCTTGTGCAATCGGATACCCCGCATCCTGGTTTTCATTCCAGTCGTGTGTGGCTACATTTTCAAAAAACCAGTCGATCTCTTCTTCCGTTTTAAAAATTGTCCGGTAAACATACCTGGGGTTCCAGTCGATCAATACTCCCCCGAGGTCGAAAATGACGGTATTTATTTCCATCCCATTGATCAATTATGATTTTCAAAAATAAGACTCATCTTTTTTCCATCAACCACAAATATCTTTTACGTGGCTTTATTTTATAGTTTTGGCTGATATATGAGCGGATATGGTTCATCGCTTCATCCACATCATCAGTTAACAGCACCAGGGAAAGGTCTTCTTTGGCAACGGAACCGTTTTCCGCCATATGCTCCAGTACATCCCACAGCTCTTTATAATATTCTTTGCCAAATAATACCATGGGAAATTGCGTCACTGTTTTTGTTTGTATCAGTGTGAGTGTTTCAAAAAATTCATCCATCGTTCCAAAGCCGCCGGGCATAATGATGAATGCATAGGAATATTTTACAAGCAGGACCTTTCGCACAAAAAAATGTTCGAAAGTGATCGACTTGTTCATGTAAGGATTAGGTGTTTGCTCAAATGGCAACTGGATATTACAGCCCACTGAAATACCCCCATTTTCATAAGCTCCCCGGTTTGCAGCCTCCATGATCCCCGGCCCCCCACCCGTCATTGTTACAAATCCCAGTTTCGAAATTCGTTTGCCGAATTCTCTTGCTGCTATATAAAATTTGTGATCTTCTTTGAAACGTGCCGAGCCGAATACAGTGATACAGGGCCCAATGAAATGAAGCTTCCTGAAGCCCCGGAGAAATTGCCAAAAAACTCTGAATGCAAATGATAATTCGAATCCCCTGCTCTTTGGCCCGTCAAGATAAACATGCGACTTTGGAGGTATAAGGTGCTCTTCGGGTTTCATCTTATTCTTCTGTGCGTTAAAAATAATTAATCTTCATTCATATTTGTCAATGTATTATTTTGTCGTTTTAAAATATGGCAATGCGTATCATCTCTTATAATGTAAATGGAATCAGAGCCGCGATCAATAAGGGTTTTTTGGACTGGGTAAGAACCGATCCTGCCGACGTTATCTGTATACAGGAAACAAAAGCATTAAGAGATAATGTGGATCACCGATTGTTTAATGACCTGGGTTATCACGATTTTTGGTTCAGTGCACAGAAAAAAGGATATAGCGGCGTGGCGATATTCACCAAAATAATGCCTGATAATATTGAGATGGGCAATGGTGACAAAGTAAGCGATGACGAAGGAAGGATCATCCAACTCGATTTCAACGATGTAAAACTGATCAATGCCTATTTTCCATCCGGTACAAGCGGCGATCTGAGACAGACGTTCAAATATCAATGGCTGGATGAATTCTTTGTTTGGTTGAATAATTTGAAACAGACAAGTCCAAAACTTATTTTATGCGGCGATTATAATATCGCACATAAAGAAATTGACATTCATGATCCAAAAGGAAATAAAAATTCATCAGGATTTTTACCGGATGAAAGAAAATGGATGGATAAATTTTTTGAAAATGGCTGGATCGATACTTTTCGGGAATTTCACCCTGAGCCTCATAGGTATAGCTGGTGGAGCCAGCGTTTTCCAACTGTTCGTTTACAGAACAAGGGTTGGCGCATCGATTATATAAATGTTACAGTTCCGCTAAAAAAGAACTTAAAAAATGCGGAAATTCTTCCTGATGTAAAGCATTCTGACCATTGCCCGGTATATTTAGATATTGAAATTTAGATTTTTTTTCTCCTTTGGTTCTCACTAAAATAAATAATCAT
>DASTIZ010000270.1:0-5251 GCA_035717045.1 Chitinophagaceae bacterium | reverse complement strand
CATGGCCCGGGCGCGGTTGAAGCCGACGTCGCGTTTGACAACCTGAGAGTGGTACCAAAAAGCTTAAAATAATTTTTCTAAAATCATAATTCATCATATGATCAAGTTAACATCTTCAAAACCGGTTGCGTTGATTTGCGTGGTCCTTTCCCTTGTGATTGTGGCCTCATGCGATAAAGATGATGATGTAAAATCTGATAAGATCGAACTGTTCAGTTTTGGACCTACGGGTGCAAGACATGGCGATACAATACGATTTATCGGTAATAACCTCAACCGGGTAACCGCAATAGAATTTACCGGGGGTGCCGCAGCTATCGTAAACCAGGCCGATTTCAAACATCAGACCTCCGAGCTGATAAAATTGATCGTCCCGCAAGCTGCGGAAAAAGGATATGTAACATTGAAAACTCCGGAAGGCGATATTATAACAAAAACACAATTCAACCTGGATGTATTAACAACAATCACTTCGATGACGCTACAGGCCAGACCCGGTGAAGACATTACAATAAATGGTACATATCTGAATTGGGTTGACCGCATCACCTTTAATCGTGATAAGCTTGTTCAGACTTTTGTAAGCAAAGCATTTAATCAATTAGTCGTAAAAGTTCCGGATGATGCGCAAACAGGTCCCTTGATCCTGCATTACGGAGGAACTGATTCTGCCGATGTGCAAACGGCAGACACATTAAAAGTTACGTTACCACTTAGTACTTCTTTCTCACCGAACCCGGTAAAACCCGGGACTAATGTGACCATCACAGGAACTAACCTTGACTTAACAAAGAAAGTCATCTTCAATGGCGTCTCAACCCCGGTTACAACTTTTGTAAGCCAAACAGCTACGCAAGTGGTAGTAAAGGTTCCTGATGCTGCCAAGAAAGGAAAACTAACTTTAGAAGCAGCCTCAGGTGTGCAAACAATTTCAAGTACTGACCTGGATATTGTATTACCCGTGATTACGATGTTCTCTCCAAGTCCTATCAACCTTGCAGGCAGTCTCACTATTACCGGCACTGATCTCGATCTTGTTAAGAAGGTTATTTTTTCGGGCGTTGCTCCTGCCGTTACCACATTCACCAGCCAATCTGCTACCCAAATAGTGTTGAATATTCCTGCCGGTGCCAGAGATGGCAAGATAAAATTAGAAGCAGCTTCCGGCGTACAAACAACTTCATCCGGCGACCTGGCTGTTATTCTGCCGGCGGTTACATCGTTTTCTCCGAACCCTGTCACTCCTGGAACAAATCTTACCATCAATGGTACCAAACTCGATATGGTTACCTCAGTTGCTTTTGTAAATGCTTCCGCAGTTACATCATTTGTAAGCCAAACACCTTCACAAATTGTAGTAACCGTTCCGAATGGAGTGTTAAGAGGCAAAATAACATTGGGTGTATCGAATCCAACTGATACAGTCCAATCTTTAACTACATTGGAAATCGCTGGTGCTGCGCCGCCGCCTACAATTGCTCTTCCTATTTATGATGATGCCGTGACAACAAACTGGACGGGTACAGGAGGCTGGGTAGGCGGAGGCTGGGGAGGCACTGCTAATTATAATAACACTTCACCGGTACGGGCAGGATCAAAATCTGTAAAGATCGACTATACAGGTCAGTGGGGGTCGCCTTTACAGCTTGGAGCGGGCAATGTTGTCATTGGATCCTACACCACATTTAAGATTTCGATTTTTGGCGCACCCGGCAGTGCAGGAAAAAAAGTAAACATCGGTATTAATGGAAGTGATGCTTATACAATAACTGTCGTCGAGGGTGTATGGACAGATTATGCTATTCCGATTTCAACATTGACAGGTGCATCTTCAATAACAGAAATATTGGTAAAGGAATATACGGGTGGAACATTTGGCAGCTTTACCATTTACGTAGATGCGTTGGGCTTGAATTAATAAACTTATTTTGAAAACGTTTGCGCTTAATTCAAATGTCGTTTTTTGGCAATAAATTGCTCGACTAAGCAAGCAGTCAGTTTTGACAGTAATGTTGCGGGCCGATTCTTCGGCCTGCAACAGATTTTGCAGAATAAATTTTGTTATTGCAATTGAGTATAATGACAAAAAGCAGCCTTGTTTTTATTTTTTTTGTTCCAGTAATAACTATTTCGTTTAATTCCTGTGATAAAAAAGCAATACCGGTTCCGCAAGTAACAGATACAACGACGGTCAATCCACAGGTTGATCCCGCATTAGCGCCCACCATTGGCTTTTTTATGGACGATTGGGAACCGAAAAATTTTACGATTCCATCTTCATTCACGGAGGCGTCATTACCAGGCGGAGCGACATTTACTATAACGGTAGACAGAAGCAATGTTATTACTAAGATTCCCAGATCGATCATGGGTAATAACGCCAATATCTGGATGAGCCAGATAGTAACTGAACCGTTTTTAATGGATCATCTTACAACGTTGCATCCTCACATCATACGTTTTCCCGGTGGAAGCCTGAGCGATGTTTTTTTCTGGAATGCTCCTGTTAATACGCCTCCTGCTGATGCACCTTCAACGCTTGTTCAGGCAAATGGAAGTAATGTTGCTGCCGGATACTGGTATGGAACAAACAGTCAAAATTGGACATGTTCGGTAGATAATTATTATAATATGCTTCAACAGACCAATAATAAGGGAATGATCACCGTGAACTATGGTTATGCACGTTACGGTACAGGTGCCGATCCTGTTGCACGGGCTGCACATCTTGCTGCTGATTGGGTACGATATGATAACGGCAGAACAAAATACTGGGAAGTCGGCAATGAGAATTTTGGGGACTGGGAAGCCGGCTATAGAATAAATATTGCTAACAACCGGGACGGACAACCCGAGTATATATCAGGGCAATTGTATGGGCAGCATTTCAAAGTATTTGCCGACAGTATGCGAAAGGCAGCGCAGGAAATTGGAAAAACCATTTATATCGGTGCGGTGATGAATGAGTCAGCTCCACAAAGCTGGTGGACACCGACGGCTACAAACTGGAACACTGGTTTATTTACCGGTGCCGGCGTTTCCCCGGATTTTTATATCGTTCATAATTATTACACACCTTATTTAACCAATGCGAACGCGGATCTGATCCTGTCAACACCCGAGACTGTCACTCAAACCATGATGAATCATGTAAAACAATCCCTGACAACTGCTGCCATTTCACATAAACCGATAGCCCTAACTGAATTTAATATTTTTTCAACCGGTTCGAAGCAGCAGGTCAGCAATATAAATGGGCTTCATGCCGTAATGGTAGTTGGAGAGGCATTGAAAAATAAAATTGGTATGACCGCAAGATGGGACCTGGCAAACGGATGGGATAATGGAAATGATCATGGTATGTTTAACATAGGCGATGAGCCGGATGGTGTGCCGAAATGGAACCCCCGGCCTGTCTATTATTACATGTATTTTTTTAATAAAATGCTTGGCGATAGGTTGGTTTCATCTACGTCTCAGTCATCCACCGTTGTGAGCTATGCTTCTTCGTTTAGCTCCGGTGAAACAGCTGTTGCATTAATCAATAAATCTTCTTCGGCTGCAACTGTACAGGTGGTTATTAAAAATTTTAAGACCGGGAGTAATTTTTATTACTATAAATTACACGGAGGCACGGATAATGGAGAATTTTCACGACATGTTTTCGTGAATTTGAATGGTTCTTCTTTTGCTTCAGGCGGGCCAGCCGGGTATAAAACTATTAAACCATATAAAACACCTGCCGCGGATGGGATCAGGGTTACCATACCTGCCAGGGGTGCCGTTTATGTTGTTATAGAAAAGAAATAATTGTTTTCACACAGGGAGGACTCGTATTCTTTATCACCATCACAATGATTTAATATGAAAAAGTTGACGCTGATTGTTTGCATCGTGATCATAAATTTTATTGGGATTGCTCAAACACCCGAACAACAAGCTACTGCATTGCTTAAAAAGATGACATTGGAAGAAAAGATCGGCCAAATGACACAGGTAACTTTCGCTGTAATTGCAAAAGGTGGCTGGAGTGATACGGAAGGAAATGTTGATCCTGCTGCTTTAAAGAAAGCCATAGCGGAGTATCATGTAGGTTCCATTCTGAATGTAAATGCACATGGCTTTACTATTACTAAATGGCATGAAATTATTAAGTTGATCCAGGACGAGGCGATGCAAACCAGGTTAAAGATCCCTGTAATTTATGGCTTGGATGGTATGCATGGGCAGACTTATACACTCAATTCAACCTTATTCCCACATAATATTGGAATGGCTGCCACAAGAAATCCTGATTATGTAACAGCAGCAGCAAAAGTTACTGCCAATGAATTAAGAGCTTCGGGTATCCGTTGGAATTTCGCCCCTGTTTTGGACATCGGCCGTCAACCATTGTGGAGTCGTTTTCCAGAGACATATGGCGAAGACGTATACATTACAAAAACATTAGGTGCCTTGGCAGTTAAAGCTTACGAAGAAGATGGGCTGAAAAATCCAACGGCAGTCGCAAGTTGTTTGAAGCACTATCTTGGCTATTCAGGTCCGCGTAATGGTAAAGACCGGACACCGGCATATATCCCTGAAATCGAATTAAGGGAATATTATCTTCCTTCATTTCGTGAAGCGGTAAGATCCGGGGCATCTACTGTAATGATCAATTCAGGAGAGATCAATGGCGAACCGGTACATGCCAGTAAATACCTTTTGACGGATGTGTTGAGAAAAGAATTAGGCTTCAAGGGATTGATCGTAACTGATTGGGAAGATGTCAAGAGACTGCATGACCGGCATAATGTAGCAGCTACACCCCGGCAAGCGGTTGTGATGGCTGTCAATGCAGGTATTGATATGAGTATGGTACCCAGTGATTTTTCTTTTTATGATCTGCTAATGAAAGCCGTAAACCTGAAAGAAGTGCCGATGAGCCGCATCGATGATGCGGTGACACGGATCCTGGCCCTGAAATACAAGTTGGGTTTGTTTGATAATCCGTATCCTGAAGATGCCGCGAAAGGAAATTTTGGTAAACCCGAGTATCAAACCCTTGCCTTGAATGCAGCACGGGAAGCCATGACGCTGCTTAAAAACAAGAACAACATTTTACCTCTTTCAAAAAATTCAAAAGTGCTGGTGGGCGGCCCTTCTGCACAAAGCATTACTGCGCTTAACGGATGCTGGAGTTATACCTGGCAGGGCAATAATGAACAATGGTATCCGGCAGACAGCAAGACAATCCTACAGGCAATAAAGG
>DASTIZ010000269.1:0-2352 GCA_035717045.1 Chitinophagaceae bacterium | reverse complement strand
GTAACAAAAATAATAAACACACCATATGACCAAAAAAACGGTAGTACCCAGTAACCATTTTTTTTCACGGATATAAATCGGTAAGATCAAATCAAGAGTAATATAGGTAATAGGAACCTGGAGCACTAAAAACAAAAAGCTTTCGGTGGCGGTAAGAGGTATGATATTCAACGGTGAGACATTCGGGTTTAACATCGGCGACGCTATATGCAATGCAATAAAATAAGTGCCCCATATCAACCAAAAAAGCAGGTGCCGCTTGATGCGGTCCTTCCCCTTTTGTGAAAATATCAAATGATTACCGAGCATACTTTATTACTTAAATACAGGCTACCGTGGTTATGCATACTCAACTGTGATTGATCCTGGTTGCTCATCTCTAATTCCTGAACCAGGGTTGTTATCTGTCAGCATTATTAAAAGATCAATTATTAATACCTCCCGCTCGTCTGTTACTTTTAATTCATGTTTGCCGGGATATAATAATTCCAATCTTTTTTTCACATTGGCGAGACCCATTACTGGTTGAAGACCATTACCCTCGTATCCGGAATTTTTTCCATTCATGAGTTTCATGTACAGCTGTTTTTCATGAATGCTTATTTCCAGGTTAATCCAATTGTTCACCTGGTCGCTTCCGTCAACATGTTTAAAGCAATTCTCTGCAAAAGGAAGGAGCAACAATGGGGTGATTTGCAGGTCATGAGTTGCATTCGGCAAAGTCATGGAAACATCCAGGTTATTGCCATACTTTATTTTTTCAAGATTCATATATTCTTGCACCATGTCCAGTTCTTTTTGCAGGGGAACAAGGGATTTGCTGCCCTCTGCCAGAATATATCGCAGCATGCCTGAAAGTTCCATGATCATTTTAGAACCCCTGGGTGACTCAGTTTGCGTTTGTGAATAGATGTTGTTTAGTGTGTTAAATAAAAAATGAGGATGTACCTGGGCTGTCAATAACTGCAACTGTGACTGTGCATTTTCTTTTTGCAATTGCAGGTTACGCTGATCCTTCACATACCATTGTTTAATGTAACGTAGCATTACTAAAAACCCAGCTCCCGTAAATACCCCTTTTGTGACCGATAGTAGTTCGATAATTATACCATGGTTTGGAAGCGCATCGAAATACCGATAATAGTTTCCAGGCAATACCCATTTCAATACAAACGGATTAATATTTTTAGACATCTGAATATTAATTGTTGCACTTAAAATCCAAATTATAGTCAGACAGAGAAAGGCCAGCAATACTTGTCTTTTCCTGATATACATAGGTACCACTAAATGAAGTATGGTATATGCAGCAAATACCTGCGGGACCAGCAATAATAAACTTCTGATAAATGCAGAAGGTAAATTATTGACGTAAGACGATGATGGTTTAAGAAAGGGATTTGCTGCCTGCAGCAGGGCAAAATAGATGGCCAGGATAAACCAAAACAATATATGCCGTTTAACACGATCTGCTTTTTTTTCTGAAAATATAAAGTTGTTGCTTATCATTGTCTGTTTGCAGGTTGATCGTGTTGGAAGTAAGCTATAGGGGATGATGACTCCTAACTCCCACTTATTTTTAGAAAACTATTCCTGTATAATTTTCCGATTGGAAGTTCCTTATTGCCAATCTCAACAGTTTCATTGGAGTACGATTTGATCCTCGCTAATGAAACAATAAAAGAACGGTGAATACGGAAAAATTTATTTTCTGAAAGCATTGCTTCAACTGAGCTGATAGTTTGTCTTGTAATTATCGTTGAGTTCATTGTAAATATTTTTACGTAATCCTTATCACTTTCAATATAAAGTATCTCGTCGAGCATCACTTTGATCATCTTTCTGTCCACTTTCAGATAAATAAAAGGCGAAGCAAATTTAGTGTCCGGGCCGGCCGCATGTATTGCCGCTTCTTCTTCATGCTGGCGGGAAGGAAATGCCTTGTTCACGGCACGCAGGAAACGATCAAAACGAATCGGCTTCAACAAATAATCAACCACATCAAGTTCAAAACCCTCATGTGCATATTCTTTATGTGCGGTTGTAAAAATGATCTTAGGGACATTGCGTAGGCTTCGTACAAAATCAGTCCCTGTCAATTGAGGCATCCGGATATCCAGGAAAATAAGATCAACCGAATTCGCCTGCAAAAAAAGTGTGGCATCAATGGCATTACCGAATTCGCCGGCTACCTGTAAAGAAGATACCTGTTCAATATAACGACGCACAACATCCCGGGCCATAGGCTCATCGTCTACGATCAGGCATTTTAATGTCAAAGCAGATCCGTTAGGCATATAATTTTTCTGGTGTTGTTTGTGTATTTATTAATTGTGGATTCTTTATTCTGAT
>DASTIZ010000268.1:0-4525 GCA_035717045.1 Chitinophagaceae bacterium | reverse complement strand
GTCATCGGCGTAACTTCACCAGCCGATTGGAAATTCATTCCATCTGCGCTGTATTCGACTATAAATTTTTTTGTATCGTCTTCTGCAGCGGCCTCCCATTTGATCTCATTGTACCCGTGCATTTTTGTGGCACTGAACTGATAGATCTTAGCAGGCAGAGATTGCTTTGCTGATATCTCCGGATGTGTATCGTCTTTTTTATCAATAATATGTTGCTGGCCCTGCGTAGTGTTCACAAGACTGCAAAATCCTGTTATCAACGCGGTGGCTTTTATATAGTGTAAAATATCTATCCGCATAATTGTAAGCTTTTGTCACTCTAAGAAAGACAAATACAATGCCTGCACGAGCGATATCGATCAAACAATGCTTTACTGGCTGATTCTTAAGACAAAACTGCCCGATATATTGTTTTTAGGTTCGGATTATTGTCCAAACTGCATTAATAAAAAGCGGATGTTTCCCCATCGTGGTACTTATCCAGGCCAACTCCTCCTGATCATTCCATTTACCCCGACAACTGAAAATAATCTTTCCCTGCTGACTTATACTTGGCACAGTTTTTTTATGATGACTGAAAAATCAACTATGAACAATTTCTGGAGGTCAATCATCGCCGGTTATGCCGGATGGAAATGGGGAGGTGGCTGTCTTGGATTTATTGTTGTATTCTTTATTGTGTTTTGGCTACTTGGTTATGTGAATTGCTAAACTGTTGAGATTTTTTCTCATCCTTATAAATGAATTTACGATCACGGCGGGCAGGGAGGTGACAGATTTCGTGTCCGCTGTGATTTTTTCTATATGTGAACCCTCAGACGTCAATATATGTGAACCCTTAGACCTCAACGCCAACCGGCAACAAAAACTTCTACATTTCACTGTTCACGCCGACCGTTTAACCAGCACCGGGTATCATTTATGTCGGATAAGAGTGCGATGCAGGAAATCCCATAGTCATGATGTAGCTAAGTGCATGCTTTGTCTCACCTTTCTTTGGTATAGTTTCTGTAAAACTGATGGCGATACTTTATAAACAAACATCGAATGCCTGACTCAATTCCTCTTTTACAAAAAAAAAACTTGAAGAAGCTGGCGCAAGATCCTGTGGCGACCGCTAAGGCAGTTCAACTTGTGTATGTGAGTTGCAAAGACGAAGGCATCCAAAGAGTAAAGGCAGGCAAAGGGTTCAAATATGTTTTTCGGAATAAAACAGTGAAAGATAGAGCCACTTTAGAAAGGATCAAATCACTGGTAATACCGCCCGCATGGAGGGAAGTCTGGATATGCAGCATTCCTGAAGGTCATTTGCAGGCTACAGGTCTTGATGTCCGAAACCGGAAACAATATCGCTATCATCCATTATGGAATGAGTTACGCAATAAAACCAAATTTTATCGTCTGCCGGAATTAGGAAAATCCTTGCCCATTATTCGGCAAAAACTTGAAGCAGATCTGGCATTGCCAGGATTGCCAAAAAATAAAGTATTGGCGGCTGTGGTCAGTCTCATGGAAAAAACAGGAATTCGTGTCGGGAACGAGTTCTATGAAAAATTATATGGTTCATTCGGATTGACAACGCTGAAGGATAAACATGCTGAGATAAAAGGAAACCATTTGAAATTTTGTTTTCGGGGTAAGAAAGGTGTCGAGCACACGGTATCATTGAAGAGCCGCAAGCTTGCCAGGATTGTTCAGAACTGCCGGGATATTCCCGGCAAAGAATTGTTTCAGTATATCGATGATAACGGAAACCGTCAGTCCATCGACTCAGGAATGGTGAATGAATACATTCGTTCTTTAACAGGCGAAGACTTTACGGCAAAAGATTTCAGAACATGGTGCGGTTCGGTAGCAGCCTTAGCTGCAATCATTGAAAACGGGCTCGATGACAAACCCGATTCTAAGAAAAAAGTGATTGCTGTATTGGATAAGGTTTCTGCACAGTTGGGTAATTCACGAACCGTTTGCAAAAAATATTATGTACATCCTTCTCTGCTTGAATGGTACGAATGCGGAAAACTTGAGAAACTGAATCTAAAGAGCGAAAATGGATCAACAAGCGACACCCGTTTATCTCCCGTTGAAAAAACGCTGATCACTCTACTCGAAGCAATGTGACTAATTCGTAGTTGTAGTTTTCTCCTCTGAGGTCCCGGCTTTTATCCACCCTTTTTCAATCGCCAGTAATCTTGAACTTCGCCCGGGATGTGTCTTTGATGCTTCAGCTCTTGCAATAAAAAACATTACGTTTTGCGATTCACCCAACGTGGCGCCTAATTTATGCAAAATATAACCCGCAAATTCATCAGCTTCCAACTCAAACTCCAGGTTACTTCCGGTCCGGCCACTTGTATGACCATTTACGTGGTGGCCGATTTCGTGTGCCAGCAACCACATTACTGACCATTTGTTTTTTGTTACCGTATTAACAGTGGTAATAAAATCAGGATTGTATACAATATATCTTTTCTTATCAGAGAGGGTTGCTTCTATATTGAGAACATTTGCCTCTTTCAACTCAAAATTCTCCTTAACGCCAATGACATTTACGATCTGCTGAAGCATTTCCTGCATGGAAGTCATTTTCAACAACGAGCTATCGCCGGGCTGAACTCTTGAATAGCGATCCTCAACCGGGTTTGCAGATACCAAAGAGACACTCGCAAGAAATAGGATAAGTTGCGTGGCTTGTTTCATGAATTTGACGGGCAGAACAAATTTTTGAACAGCAAATATAATTTACAGCTTTGTAAAAAAATGATAAAAAATCATCCTCAATGTTCGTACATATAATAATTTCTGACCCTGAATTGGGTGTTATAACGACTTCGCTGGCATGGTTGTAGTGTTTTAAAGAAGATAGCAGCCATAATTTATTTAATGTTTAAAACAAACACTATGAAACTAAGAACTTTTTTTGCTGTGGCAGTTATCGGATTATTTACTGCGTGCAGCACAACTTACCGTGCAACTGACACGGGAGTTGTTATATCATCAGATGCAGCGCGGGCCTTTGATCTGCAATACCCGAATGCAACAAATGTGACCTGGAGCATGTACGACCCCGATGTTATTATTCTAAATGACTGGGATCTGACAGGATGGACCGTAATCGACACAGATGATTATGTAGTGCAATTTGATATGGATGGTGAGAGGTTTTATGCATGGTATGATTCCAATGGTGAATGGATAGGGTCGGCTTATGCTGTCCGGGATTTTACCTCGTTACCTGACATGGTACGGACAGAGATCAATGCAAAATACCCGGGTTACACAATCAGTAGTGTGAACAAAGAATTCCACAAAGACAGGGTAGCTTACGAGCTTGTCCTGACAAATGGGGATTCCAAACAAGTAGTATTAATGGATCTTAACGGGGTTGTCCTTAAATCAAAAATGAAATAACAACAATGAGTTGTCTTCATAATGAAAAGCTGTGAGGGTTTTCCCCATCACAGCTTTTTATTTTACAGCGCACTCTGGCACGTTTGCTGCATTATTTGCACGGCCCGGCGTGCAAATTGGTGCTTATGAAAGTTCATTTACTTTCTTACTTATTGCTTTGTTCATGTGTCTCTTTCGCCCAGGGCGATCCCGATTCTCTGAAATCAAATGGCAACCCGGCTTTTCCGGTTACCACAGATACGACGGATAAACGTTCACGCACTGCTTATGGCGACCTGCTGAATGATGATCCACTTTACAACCGTAGATATTCAGCCGCTCTTGTGCTGGCAAGGGTTACAAGCTCAAATGTTTTTGGATGGGCTTATAGCCGGTATGTCATGAAGGAAGAATGGGCAGAAATAAGTGTAAAAACCTGGAAGAATAATTTTAAATATGGGTGGGAATGGGATAATGATAATTTCGGAACAAATTTCATTATTCATCCCCGGGCAGGGAGTGATTATTTCAATGTAGCCCGCAGCAACGGTTACGGTTTTTGGGCCTCCTATCCTTTCGCCCTTGTAGGTAGCGCTCAGTGGGAATGGCTTGGTGAAAATACAAGACCCTCGATAAATGATCTTATTAATACGCCAATCAGTGGTGCATTCCTGGGGGAAATCCTGTACCGCGTCAGTTCAAATATTTTAGATGACAGAAGAAAAGGACGTACAAGATTCTGGCGTGAAGCACTTGCGGGTATAGTGAACCCCACAAGAGCACTCAACCGTCTGACACAGGGCAAAATGTCGAGAATTACACCCTATGATGTTTATCAGCAGGAACCGCTGAATGTGACGGTAAGTGTGGGAGCCCATCGGGTAAATGAAAATAACCAGTTTGGAACCGGAAGCACAAATGCAATCCTGAACCTGCAATTAGATTATGGAAATCCCTTCGAGGTAAGAAAAAGAAAAGCGTTCGATCTCTTTCGTTTGCGATTGGAAAGCCGTTATGGTGACGATAAAAGAATAATTGATAACGTGCTTGGCTATGGTCTCTTATTTGGAAAAAATATTGTAAAGGGAAACAACGCGATGCTCGCGGGAATCTTTCAACATTTTGATTATTGGAA
>DASTIZ010000267.1:0-5225 GCA_035717045.1 Chitinophagaceae bacterium | reverse complement strand
AGCAGGTATTTGACTTCGCCGACGAATTGCCAATAAACGGCAAACTTGACCTTATGAAGGGAGTTTATAACCGGATCCAAAAAGATCATGGGGTGGAAAACGGATTTAAGCTCTCGGCTTACGTGGATGCGCCCCCGGGTTCAGGACTTGGTACTTCGTCAACCCTGGTGGTTGCGTTGATCGGAGTATTTGCAGAAATGCTCCGATTGCCATTTGGCGAGTATGATATGGCTCATTATGCTTATGATATTGAAAGAAAAGACCTGAAATTTGCCGGGGGTAAACAGGACCAGTATGCAGCAACGTTCGGCGGTGTGAATTATATGGAGTTTTATGAAAATGATAAGGTGGTGGTGAACCCGTTGCGGATAAAACAACAATATTTATTTGAGCTGGAAAATAACTTATTGCTTTATTACACGGATACAACTCGCGATTCCGGAAAAATAATTGAACAACAGGCAATGAATGTAGAAAATAAAAAAGAAACTTCGATTGAGGCAATGCACCAATTGAAACAACAGGCAATGATGATGAAAGAAGCGTTGCTGAAAGGAAGGTTGCATGAGATCGGCGAGATTCTTGATTTCGGGTTTCAGCAGAAAAGAAAAATGGCGGAAGGTATCAGTAACTCATTGATGGAGGAAATCTATGAAACAGCCAAAGCATCGGGAGCCTCGGGTGGCAAGATCTCCGGAGCCGGTGGTGGCGGTTTTATGATCTTCTATTGCCCCGGCAATACCAAATACGCGGTCATGAAAAGTTTGGAAAGATTTGGTGGCAAGAGCCGCACTTACCAGTTTGTGGAGCATGGATTGACGACATGGACAATTTAAACCAGAATCCTCCCTGCCGGCAGGCAGGGATTTGGAGGAAAAATTGATGAAGAAGGTGAAAGAAATCATAGGAGCTTCTATTGAAACTAAACAGAAGCTATTGGCCGATGAAGATTTACTTAAAGCAATTTGTGATACAGTTAATGTGATTGTAAATGCTTTTAAGAATGGCAAACGAATTTATTTCTGCGGCAATGGTGGCAGTGCTGCCGATGCACAGCATTTAGCTGCAGAATTCTCCGGCAGATTTTATAAAGACAGGAAAGCACTCCCTGCTGAAGCTTTGCATTGCAATACTTCTTATTTGACGGCGGTAGCTAATGATTACAGCTTTGACGATATCTATTCAAGGTTGATCGATGGCATTGGTGAGAATGGTGATATATTAGTCGGCTTATCCACTTCAGGTAATTCAAGAAATATTATCAACGCTTTTGAAGTTGCCAGGCAAAAAGCAATGATTACTGTTGGGTTTACCGGCGACACCGGAGGCAAGTTAAAACCACTTTGTGACCACCTGATCAATGTCCCTTCAACAGACACTCCCAGGATACAGGAAAGCCACATCATGGTGGGGCATATTATTTGCGAATTGGTGGAAGAATCAATATTCGGCCCCCTGTCCCCCAAAGGGGGAACTTAGGTCAGATTTTTTCTTCCTTGAATTTTTCAAAGTAGAAATTTTCAAATCCGACGCCCCGGATTTAGTTTTAATTGGAGTGACAACTAAATCATCATAATGAAGAAAGGTGAACCAAACAAAAACACTTCAATTCCAGGTTCCCCCTTTGGGGGACAGGGGGCTAAGACTGCAATCATACTGGCTGGCGGCTACGGGACGAGACTTCGCCAGGCCCTTCCCGATCTTCCCAAATCAATGGCTCCGGTAAACGCCCGGCCGTTTCTCTTCTACTTAATTAATTATTTGCGCGGGCAGGGAATTGAAAAATTTATTTTCTCTCTTGGGTTTAAACATGAAATCATTGAAGCGTATTTAAAAGCCAATTTTTCTACACTTGATTTCGATTGTGTAATTGAGAAGGAACCACTGGGAACCGGCGGAGCTATTCTTGCTTCATGCTATAAGGTTTCTGAGCGAACCGTACTGATAGTAAATGGCGATACTATTTTCAGGATTGATTTGCAAAAAGCTATTAGCGCCCACAATAAGCATCAATCGGATTGCACTTTACTGCTTAAACCCATGGAGAATTTTGATCGGTATGGTGTGGTTGAATTAAATGAAGATGATTCGATTAAAAGTTTTAAAGAGAAACAATTTTATAAGACGGGGCTGATTAATGGTGGTATGTATCTTTTAAATACTGAACAGTTTCTGGCTGAAGAAATGCCTGCTCAATTTTCCTTTGAAAAAGATTATTTGGAAAAATATTCTGATACAAGACGAATCTATGGTTGCGTCCAGGACGAATACTTTATTGACATTGGTATTCCTGAGGATTTTATCAGGGCTCAACATGAATTAAAGCAAGCGCCGCTTGATCTCAATAAGATTGACAAAACCTGGACATTATTCCTTGATCGCGATGGCGTGATCAATTATGAAAAGAAAGATGATTATATCCGGAACTGGCAGGAGTTCAAATTTTATGAAGACGCCAAAGCCAGTATTAGGATCTTCTCCGAAAAGTTCGGAAAGATCATTGTTGTCAGCAACCAGCGGGGTATTGGAAAAGAGCTGATGACCGAGGAAGACCTGGCCGGTATTCACAGGAATATGCAGGCCGAAATAGAATCAGCCGGGGGCAGAATTGATGGTATTTACTACTGCGCGGCAACTGACCCCAAAAACCCATGTCGCAAGCCCAACCCGGGAATGGCTGTCCGGGCAAAAAAGGATTTCCCGGAAATCGATCCCGGCCGCTCTATTATCGCCGGTAACAAACCCAGTGATATGCTTTTTGGAAGGAATGCGGGAATGTACTCCGTATATATTGCTTCCACGCATCCGCAAACTCCTTTTCCCCACCCTGACATCGATCGGCGTTTCGATAGCCTTTTCGAATTTGCCCACGCCTGCCTCCCGGCACAGAGTCTTTAATAAAAAGTTATAAAATAGTCATACCCTTTTGCCATTATTCCTCGTCTGCTAAAAGCAATGTACTTTTGCATCGAAATGCCAATAGTGAATTCTGTGAAAAAAACATTCTTTCCTGCCTTTGCAGCTATTGTGCTATTTCTTTCATCGGTCGATGTCTCGTCGCAGGCCATCTCTGCAGCTGACAAAAAGAAATTAAAAGTCAAAGAAGATTCGCTTCAACAGATCGCGAAGTTCATGATCACCGATACTTTGGAGGTGGGACGCCTTTTAGCATATAAAGATTTCGTTCCAACATTTATCAGGGCGCTCCAGATCAAAAACTCATTCTACTATCCTTTCGATTCATTGCTGGGAATTTCAAAATTATATGCGCCTGACAGCAGCTTCAGGATCTATACCTGGTATGTGGAAATAGATGATTACCGCGGCTGGCAGCGGGGATTTATTCAAATGAGAACGCCTGATGGCACATTAAAGGGGTTTCGACTGTTTGATGATCCGGAATGGACCCACGACGCTTATTTTAACCCCCGCACCCCTACCAACTGGATCGGCGCTGTTTACTATAATATCATAAAAACCCAACACCAGGGAAAGAATTACTACACGCTTTTCGGTATTGATCGTGAAGGGTTACGTAGCCAGAAAAAATGGATCGATGTATTATGGTTTGATGAAAAAAAGCAGCCGGTGTTTGGAGGAGGTTTTAGCTTTAAAGAAGATAGCATTGCAAAACCGACACAATCACGTTTCAGTATCGAGTATAAAAAAGATGCACGGACATTTGTGAACTATGAGCCCGAGCTAAAAATGATCCTGTTTGATCATTTGATCTCTGAAACCGATGAGCCTGAATTTCCCTGGACCTTTATTCCCGATGGCGACTATGAAGGTTTTAAATGGCAGAATGGAATGTGGGTTCATGTCGACAAGGTATTTACTTATAAACTAGAAGATGGCCAGGCGCCTGTCGGCGATCCGCTCCTGGACGCTAAAGGAAATAGGAACGAGGAAAAGCTTAAGCAGAAGTCTGACGCCAACAAAACCAAGAAACCGGGCGGTGATTAATTTTTCTGTTCTGGTTCTTCGGCCTCCTCCAGGCTTTTATTTCTCACCAGCTCGGTAAACTTCTCCTCTACTCTGCGTAATCTCGAATAAAGTTTAAGGATCAGGAAAAACAAGAACAGGATCGCGGTATAAAGAAATAAGTTTGCTCCTTTGCTGACTCCAACAAAATGAGCAATGTCGTTTGTCGTATCAGGAAATAAGACAAAAAACGTTCCCGCTAAGAAAAAAACTGCAATTAGAACTACATCCAGCCAACCCCCGCTCCGCAGCCGCATGTACATATAAACAGCGATCGCAGCAATACATAACGTAAGCACAACCTGGATGATCGTTATAGACATCAGCGAAAGATTTTATATAAAATAATTTCAAACAGGATCCTTATGCCATCCTTATTCTTCAAGCCCTTTGCTTTTGAATAATCACTGTAATGGATATTCACAGGATACTCTGCATATCTTAATTTTTTTGATGCGGTCAGCATTAAGATCTCTACCGGGTGTATCATCCTGTTTTCTGTAACTCTTATTTTTTCCGCCGCAGTTTTTGAAAGCAGCCGCAGCCCGTTAAACGAATCGCTCAGCATGATACCTGAAACAAAAAAGTTAATATACCTGCCAAAATTCAGGGCATAGCTTCGTGAACGTGATATATTGGTTTGCGCTCCGGGTAAAAACCGGGAGCCAAAAACAATATCGACATTCTCTTTCTCCAAAAATCCAATCATTCCTTCTATGTCGTTGCTGTCATGTTGACCATCCGCATCAAATGTAACAAAGTATTTTGCCCCCTTTCGCCTGGCAAAATCAATTCCCGTTTGCAACGCCGCACCTTGTCCCATATTTACCCGGTGTCGCAAATAATAAATTGGTAATCCTGCGAGTTGTGCTTTGGACGCATCCCTCGAGCAATCATCGACCACCACTACACTGTATCCTTTATCAAGAACTTCAGTTACCGTCTGCCGCACAACTCTGGCCTCGTTGTAACAAGGAATAATTACAAATATGGATCTATTGTTATGCAAGTTCTGATTTGTTTACCGGACGGTCAGTAATAAGAAACAATGATCGATCTGTCCGTCGGGAACGATATTGTACACCCATGAATACCGGTGATCCCCTTTCAGATCAAGATAATCATTTACGCCGATTACAAATTTACCGGGTTTGAATTCAGATGGCACTAAATGTACATCAGGATGCTCCTGCAGGTATTTTTTTAACGAGTGCCAACCCTGTCCAAAATCTATATTGGAA
>DASTIZ010000266.1:0-6258 GCA_035717045.1 Chitinophagaceae bacterium | reverse complement strand
AAGGTTCGCTATCATGAATAAAGCTTTTGAACATCAAAATCATCACCGCGGTCAGACAACTATTTATATACGGGCTCAGGGAATAAAGCCGCCGGAAGAAAGACTTTTTTAATAAATGAATGCTGCTTAATGGAGCCTTCCTTCCGAAGATAGCCTTCTCACTGCAACATTTTTCCACAGGCCACTATGGCTATTGATAAAAATGCTGGGAAAGCGTATTTGAGATCACTTTATACTCATTATCTCGCAAAACTATCTGGTACGCATTTTCGATCGC
The DNA here is from genome assembly GCA_035717045.1 of Chitinophagaceae bacterium. Taxonomy (GTDB): domain Bacteria; phylum Bacteroidota; class Bacteroidia; order Chitinophagales; family Chitinophagaceae; genus VBAS01. The sequence continues at coordinate 5,981 of DASTIZ010000266.1, read as the reverse complement.
TTTGGTATTCGGATCAGATAAATGTTTTTCGTTATAGGGCGCCAGGATATCTTTCTCCATGATTACCTCACCTTTATCATTTAGTTCTCTTTTAAAAACACGATAATTAAAATGCCATGGATTGAATCTTCCATCCACATCATTTTCCGTATACGAGTCATTAAACCCTTCAAAAATGAGCTCGCTGGTGTGCTCAGGGTGGGCCTGCAGGTATTCAGTAATGTCAACAAAATGATTCATGCTGGGATCCCCATGCACAATTCCACTGTCCCACACGATTTCTCCGTTAAGAAAAATGACTAACCTGTTGTCAACATGCTTTACGTTGATCCAGTATTGTTGTTTCATATTTTTGGTTTTAAATAGAAAATATGGTGCAAGATAAAAACCGGCCACGCATACCTCACATGACATTAATTACGGGCTAACATGACAAAAGTTATAATGCCTCCTGAACTTAACAGGAGGCATTAACAATTAACATTTTCCGGGGGAATTTGGAAAAACAAGTATTTAACCCAGGGGAATCTTCTTAGCATTTTCTTTTACCCAGTTATCAAAGCTCTGCAATTCCGGGTTTAATTCTTTTGAATACGACACACTGCGGGTAGAAACGCATTGTTCTTCAAAGTCACGATAAAACTGGAACATATTACCCATTTCATCAGCACCGGGGAAACCAAAGCCCCTGTAAACGTCAGGTGGCACGTCATTGTATCTTACTTCTTCTCCCAATGCCCTGGAAAGTGAAGCTGCCATTTCAGCGCATGTAGGCTCATCTCCGGCTACGCCTATTCTTTTTCCCACCAGCGAAGTCCCTTTCTTAAAGATACCATAAGCACATTTCCCAATATCTTCTGAAGCAATACCTGAAAGTTTTTTATCTCCCATTGGAAATGTAAGGGCCAACACTCCATCCTGTCCACGTTTTGGGCCGGCGCCAAAGTAGATCAGGTTTTCCCAATAAAACGATGCCAATAAGAATGTAGTAGGAACGCCATTATCAATAAAATAATGATCGGCTTCGCCCTTGGCATCAAAATGCGGCACCTTATATTTTCCCTGCAAGGTGGGCATACGGTCATCAGATAAAGGAATGAAGTGTCGCGTGTCTTCGAGTGTTGACCAGATAACATGCTTCAATCCAGCAGCCCTTGCCCCTACGGCCATATTTTTTGCCTGCGCCATTTCTGTTTCTGGTGAAAAATGAGCCCAGAAAAAGGTAACACAGAAAGCCCCATAAGCCCCTTTCATTGCATTTTCGACACTTGCCTCATCGTCAATATTCGCCTCAATGATCTCAGCTCCCCTTTCAGCCAGCGCAAGTGCCTTATCGGATTTGGGATCTCTTGTTACTGCGCGAACTGCAAACTCACTTTTCTTATCATTTAAAATTGCACGGGCAAGCCCGCCACCCTGTGCGCCGGTTGCGCCGAAAATTGTTATGATCTTCTTGTTGGCCATGATTTTGATTTTATGGCAATATATAACACAAGATCCATTCGAATGCCTGCGCTATTTTTCTATTTCAGGAAATTATTTTTTACGTTGCTTTTTTATAACCGTGTTATAGTAGTGGCAGACAGGTCTCATTAAACATATTTCACATTTCGGAACAGGTCGGCAAATATCTCTTCCTAAAAAAGACATGGCCATTCCCGCGTCCCAGCTTTTTGGTGGAAGTATTTCCTTTATCTGCTGTTCAATTTTTTTTGGATCGCTACCATTGGCAATGCCAAGTCTTGGAGCAACCCGCACCACATGAAGATCAACAATAACTCCTTCAGGGGGTTTACCTGCCTCACGTAATATCACATTGGCAGACTTACTGCCAATACCTTTTAATGCAGTTAGAGCGCCATGAGTTAACGGGATCTTTTTATCATCTTTGATCGTTTGTGCGATCCCGATCAGCCATTTAGCCTTGTTACTAAAATTTCTCACTTTGCTGATGAATGGAAATAAGGTTTCTTCGCTGGCTTTCGATAACGCGTTCATGTCCGGAAATGCATTGAACAATTCCGGTGCGATCTTGTTCACTATATCGTCTGTACTTTGCGCAGATAAGACTACCATCACAATCAATTGATACAAATTCTTATATTCCAAAGGATGTTTTGTGTTCTTGTATTTCCTTAATAGGGGCTGAATGGCTTTTGCCCAATCAGTTTTGGCAGGCATAATTAACTTTTAAATTATGAATCTACAATAAAAGGTGATATCAGGATATAAGATATTGGATACTGGATGCTGGATGCTGGATCTGATCACAGGGTGGCAAGTGGGAGTGATTGCCGACATCCAGTATCCAGCATCCAGCATGCAGCATCCAGAATGCCCCAACTGAATTTTTTAACAATTGCCTGCCACATATCTTTTAAATATTACCGTTGTTACACTTTACATTTTTCCTGTTAAGAACAAGCGGTATAATTGACCGCCTGAAAAACTGTATCTGCCATGAACAAAACCAACCCGTTACTTATCCTGTGTTTTTCCCTGTCTATTTTTGCCAGAAGCCAGGCCACCGATACGGTTGTTCCCAAGAAAAAATATTTTACCCAAAGATTACATACCGAGATCACTCTCGATGGCATTCCGCAGGAAGCCGCATGGGATGCGGTGGAATGGGGCGGTGATTTTATCCAATGGCAACCCAGCGAAGGAAAAGATCCATCGCAGGAAACAAATTTCAAAATGCTTTACGATAACAATTTTTTATATATCGCCTATCGCTGTCATGATAAATCTCCTGACTCCATCAATAAGTTCATGGGGCGTCGCGATGTTTTTCCCGGCGACTGGGTAGAAATTAATATCGATAGCTATCACGATCAGCGTACGGGCTTTTCCTTTACATTATCTGTTTCAGGTGTGCGGAGTGATGAATTTATTTCGGAAAACGGAAATAAGTGGGATGCCAGCTGGAACCCGATATGGTTTGCTAAAACACATATCGATGATCAGGGATGGACAGGCGAAATAAAGATTCCTTTGAGTCAGCTGCGCTATAATAAAGAACCTGAAAAAGTATGGGGTATCCAGGTAACAAGACGATTGTTTCGTAAAGAAGAACGTTCGACATGGCAGCATATTCCACAACGATTGGGAGTATGGGTGAGTGGATTTGGTGAACTGCATGGGCTAAAGGACATCCCGATGCATCGCCAGGTTGAAATTGCACCGTACGTAGTCGTCCAGGCCGATAAATACAAAGAGGAAGATGGTAACCCATTTGCAAGAGGCTTTGATAAAAAAATGTCTGCGGGTATCGATGGAAAGGTTGCCGTAACTAATGACCTCATACTTGATTTTACGATCAATCCTGATTTTGGGCAAGTAGAGGCCGATCCTTCACAGGTCCGGATCGATGGTTTTCAGAATTTCTTTGAAGAACGCAGACCTTTTTTTATTGAAAGCCGGAACATTTTTGATTATTCACTTACAAATTCTATCGCCGGTGGCGATTATGATGCGGATCTGTTGTTTTATTCCAGGCGGATCGGGAGTTCACCGCACGGCTATCCAAATACCACGGGGAATGAATATGTAAGAATGCCACTAAATACTTCCATTCTTGGTGCCGCAAAGTTTAGTGGCAAGACAAAAAAGGGAGTGAGTATCGGAATTCTTGAAAGTATTACAGAAAGGGAAATGGCCACTGTCGATAACAACGGTCAAAGAAGAAAAGAATTGGTTGAGCCGTTGACAAATTATTTTGTAACAAGAGTTCAAAAGGATTTTAAAGCAGGCAATACGGTGCTCGGCGCAATCTTTACCGGAGTCAACAGGGAAAAAGGGTTAAGTGATCTTCTTCACCGGAATGCTTATTCCGGCGGCCTGGATTTTTTGCATTTCTGGAAGAACAGGGCGTATTACTTCCGGGGCAATATTATTTTTAGTCATGTAAATGGAACTAAAGAAGCGATCTACAATACCCAGGTTTCGTTTGAACACTTGTTCCAACGGCCAAATGCGAAGGAAACAGAAGCTGATAACAGCCGAACCTCTTTAACCGGAATGGGTGGCACTTTTAAAATAGGCAAAAGCGGTGGCATGGGAGGTAAGAATGGCGAAATCTTCCAGTTTGAGACTGGTGTTACGGTGCGTTCACCCGAATTGGAATTAAATGATATTGGTTTTATGCTCACATCAAACGAGATCAACCATTTTGCATGGTCAGGCATCCGGTGGCCAAGATCATTTTCGATTTTCAGGAATGCAAGGATCAATTATAATCATTGGTTAAGGTGGGATTTTGGCGGCCAGTTCTTGTATAGTGCATTTAATGTAAATGGGCATGTTACATTTAAAAACAACTGGCAAACCGGAACAGGAACAACATGGAATCCGTATGATATTTCAAATAATGCTTTGCGGGGAGGTTCTTCCTTACGCCGACCAGCCGGTATCGGACAATTTGCCTACATCAGGACTGACTACACAAAAAAAGTGAATGCCAACCTCAATACCAATTTTTTCCGGGGTTTTGATAATACAGTCGTCGGAAACAATCTGAGCCTTACCATCACCATCCAGCCGGCAAACGCACTTAATATCAATCTGACTGCTGCTTATTCTGATTACTGGCGCCGGCTTGATCAATTTGTCAGCAATGTTTCTTACAACAATGTGACCAGAACAATTGTAGGCGAAGTAAAACAAAAAACACTTCGGTTTGTGGGAAGGTTAAATTATAATATTACTCCGGATCTTACGCTTCAATACTATGGTCAGCCATTTATTACCAGACCGCGTTACAATCATTTTGGGTATGTGTCTGACCCACTGGCGAAAAAATATGATGACAGGTTTCATGTCTTTTCTCAAAGCGAGATCAGTTATGATAATGTCAATAACCAATTCCTGGTCGATGAATCCGGTGATGGCATTACTGATTACAGTTTTAATAAACCTGATTTTAATTTTGTACAATTCCGATCAAATCTTGTTGTACGTTGGGAATATAAACCCGGGTCGGAACTATATCTTGTATGGTCACAAGGAAATACACCCGACGCATTTGGCGATCTTGATGCCCCGCTCACAAAAAGTTTATTTAGCAATGCCTTTGCCGACCAGGCAAGAAATATTTTCCTTATAAAATGGACGTATCGGTTCCTGAAATAATACATACACCTTTTCCCAATTGTGTATCATTTAGGAAAACAATAGCGCAGGATACCCGCCAGATTACTTTAATTTTGCCACTGAAACGAAATGGGTGCAGTGCGTTAAACCGTTGAAAATGGACAAACCTGCGATTGATAAAAACCCGAAGGCAGAAGTTCGGAAACTTGTTGCCATTATGTTTGCCGATATGATGGGATTTACCGCAATGATGCAGGAAGATGAAGCGCGGGCAAAGGCACAAAGAAATCACCAGCAGCAAACGCTTGAAACTCTGATCCCAAAATACAACGGCACGATCGTTCAGTTCTTCGGCGACGGTACATTGAGCATGTTCGACAGCGCTATCGATGCAGTAAAATGTGGCATTGAAATTCAAAAAGAATTGCAGAAAGAACCCAAAGTAAAATTAAGAATCGGGATACACTCCGGTGATGTTGTGTATGATACACAAGGCTTGTATGGCGATTGTGTCAACATCGCTTCCCGGATTGAATCAATTGGAATACCGGGTGCCGTGCTTATCTCCGATAAAGTTTTTGACGAAGTAAAAAATCAAAACGAGATAAAAACCACACATCTCGGAAAAGTCAGTTTAAAAAATGTAAAACGCCCTGTCGAAATTCATGCTGTCAGCAATGACGGGCTTGTTGTACCGACACCTGTGCAGATCGGTGTAAAAGCAGGCACCGATAAAAGCATTGCCGTGCTGCCGTTTGTAAACATGAGTGCCGATCCGGAAAATGAATACTTCAGTGATGGTATTTCCGAGGAAATACTCAATTTTTTAACCCGGGTGAACGGGATACAGGTAACCGCGCGTACATCGTCTTTTTCTTTCAAAGGAAAAA
>DASTIZ010000265.1:0-7708 GCA_035717045.1 Chitinophagaceae bacterium | reverse complement strand
ACGGCAAATATAGTTTTTTGATCCTGCACTGCTATTAAAAACTTAATGGTGAGCACCTCACATCTGTGCGGGGAAAAACTTTAATTTTAGTGATTCAAACCATTCTAAAAATTGACCCCGGCGAAAACGATACTGCTTCTTTCAGTATTAATGATTTCTATTCATTCAAAATCCCAATTGTGCAGCGGCACATTGGGCGATCCTATTACAACAATTGATTTTGGCGGAGGCCCCAATCCCGGTGTTGCCAACGATAATATATCTGCAAACTATCAATACAGTAACCAGGATTGTCCGGCAGAAGGATTTTATGCATTGCGAAATACAACTATGTTTTGTTTCAATAATGACTGGCATGTAGTGGCATTTGATCATACACCAAATGATCCGAGTGGCTATTTTTTAACAGTAAATGCACTTACGGGACCCTCTTTAATATTTACAGATACCATCATCGGTCTCTGCGCCAACATTCCTGTGCAGGTTGATGCATGGGTTTTAAATTTATTAAAACCCGCTGCATGCAGCGGGAATGGCATTGACCCCAATCTTACATTTATTGTTAGCGATATGGCAGGTAATATTTTGGGACAAAAGAACACAGGTGACCTGGTTGAAATTGATCAGCCGCAATGGACCAATCATAATTTTCTTATCAATGCTCCTGCAAATGGAACTGTAATTATAAAAGTGATGAGCAATGCTGCGGCAGGTTGCGGAAATGAATTTGCACTTGATGATATCATTTTTCGTCCATGCGGGCCTTCCATTTCCGCAACTTTTGCTTCGGGTGGTACGCAATTATCATTTTGTGGCAGCAGCCCGCAGCCCTTAGTTATGAATTCTGCGTATAGTGGTAATTATGCAAACCCTGTGTTTCAATGGCAGGTTAGCAGTTCTTCGGGTGCAACCTGGACAAATATTGCCGGGGCCAATGCAACTTCATATTCTACTACACCAACCACAGCAGGTGAATATTGGTATCGCTGTACCGTTACAGATCTATCTACGGGAGCAAATCCTAATTGCACGTTTGCATCCAATACATTGAGAATTTCAATAGGCAGGCCACCATTTGTACAAGCCACCAATTATGTATACGGTTGTTTCGGCTCTACAGTTTATCTTTTTGCTGCAGGTGGCACTTATTATGAATGGTGGGGACCAAATGGCTTTCATTCAAACCTGCAGGGACCTGACATTCCGAATGTGGATTATAGTCATACCGGTGATTATATAGTTAAAGTAACAACTCATCTGGGTTGTTCGGGGTATGATACGGTCTCCCTTACGATTTATGATGCGCCGATTGCCACACTTAGTCCGACCTCAATCAGTATTTGCGAAGGTGATAGTGTGCAGTTGACTGCCGGTGGATCACTGAGGTATAAGTGGTCGCCATCAAATGGACTATCTAACGATACCGTTCCAAATCCATGGGCAAAGCCAGTGGATGATGTTACGTACATGGTGAGGGTATATAATGAATACACATGTTATGATACCGTAAGTGCCCGTGTCACCGTTTGGAAAAAACCAAAAGCATTTGCAGGGCCCGATCAGTATTTCAGAAAAAACAAGCCGGTTCAATTGGATGGTGGCGCAAGTGGTTCAAATATTACTTATAGCTGGTCGCCACCAACCTATCTTGATAATCCGAATTACTTGAAACCTATTGCAAAGCCACCGGGCTCGATGACCTATACACTTACTGTTGTTTCGAATAACGGGTGTGGTGTAGCCACGGATGATGTAAAGCTGGAAGCGATTGACAAATTATTTATTCCAACAGGTTTTACTCCAAACAACGACGGGCTGAATGACAGGTGGGAAATTGTAACATTTGAAGATTATGAAGATGCAGTGGCAGAAGTTTATAACCGCTATGGCCAATTGATATATCGTGGCTATGCAAAAAATTATAAACCCTGGGATGGTACATTTAAGAACAAGCCCTGCTTACCGGGTGTGTATGTCTATTTGGTAAATCTTCGTAATGGAAAGCCCGTATTGAAAGGCACATTGAATTTGATAAGATAGATCTTCCATTAAGCACTAGGTGCGCCTATGATCTCTGTACCCTATGTGGTAATATAATTTACACCTGGGACCAGTATCACAAACATTCACACACTAATAATTATACCGGTAAAAATCACAAAATTCCTCATCACACAAAATCGTTTTCAGAACAGGGTCACTTAACACTGTCGTATAATCTATCCACTTTTTATCAATTTTTATTTTACGATACACCAGCCGAATTGCCTGGCTATAATCAACCCACCAGGAAACGTGACCGGTATATAACGGCTGAATGGGTTTCCCGTCCAACTTATGCCACCCATAGATCGCAACACGATCCGGCTTGGGATCTCTTGAGACCTTTCCACTGATCACAACGTCCTTTTGGATTCCTGCTATTAAGCCTTTTCTACCCTTTCGTTGTCCTTCCACAATCAAATGGTGATGCCACATAGTTGGTGTGCTGTCACGAAATGCATACAGGGGAACGGGTTCTAATTTTATTTTTGCCGCTTTGTAAATATCATCGACCATTTTTCTTGTCGGTAAAAAGCAATTAAAGCTGTCGGCGATCTTTTGGGCGGCGAATGGCGTTATATTTATTCTTGCCCAATCCCCGTCGGTACCAATGCTTAAGTAATCGGGTGAAACAAAATATTCTGCAAGGATCGTTTTACCGGTGGAAGAGTCAACCATGGATACTTTTATTCTTTGAAATTTTTTGAGAAATGAAGGAATATTCCCGGCCAGGATTTCTTTGATTGCTAATGAATCTCTATCCTTCCATTTCATGGCAAAAGCCTGTTGATAGAATTCACTGCCCGTTAATGAAGAATTTCTTTGTAATGCAATTACCTTTCTGGACGATTGACATGAAGCAATGAACAAAGCGAATAAGGCTAACCATCTCATGAATGAAAGGTAATAAAAAGCTCATAGGGAAACGTACATCCGGAGAGTCACCATCAATCGGGATAAACTCGTTGACTGAGATATGTAACGGGATAGTAGGGCTCGCATGAAAAGATCTTCCTACTCCCGACTATCGACTCACGACTAACGACTAACTCTTATCTTCGCCGAAATTTATTTTTTCATGAATCTCCACGAATACCAGGCCAAAGAACTTTTGAAAAAATACAGTGTGCCCGTACAGGAAGGCATCGCCTGCGGTACTGTGCATGAAGCCGAAGAAGCTTATCGTCAAATCAAAACGCAATATGGAAGTCCGTTCGCTGTAGTGAAAGCGCAGATACATGCGGGTGGTCGTGGTAAAGGAAAAATTATGGAGAATGGCACCAATGGCGTGAAGGTTGGCAAAGGACTGGATGAGGTGGTTGATTATGCTCAAAAGATCCTCGGCGGCACATTGGTGACTTTGCAAACAGGGCCATCCGGCAAAGTCGTCCACAAAATCTTAGTAGCTCAGGATATGTATTATGATGGACCGAATGAAAGAAAAGAATTCTATTTATCCATCCTGCTTGATCGCACCAGGGGACAAAATGTGGTCATGTACAGTACCGAAGGAGGAATGAATATTGAAGAAGTGGCACATAATACTCCTGAAAAAATATTTAAAGAATGGGTACACCCGGCAGGAGGCTTGCAGGCATTCCAGGCGAGGAAGATCGCATTCAACCTTGGATTACGCGGTGAAGCATTTAAGAATTGCGTGAAGTTTGTGACCAATTTGTACAATGCCTATGTGGGTTTGGATTGTTCAATGCTTGAAATAAATCCATTGTTCAAAGCAGCAGACGATAAGATCGTGGCGGTTGACTGCAAAATGAATCTCGATGATAATGCTTTAATGCGCCACCCCGACCTCTCAGCACTGCGCGACATCAGCGAAGAAGATCCCACTGAAGTGGAGGCCGGCAAATACAATTTGAATTTTGTGAAGCTGGATGGAAATGTGGGCTGCATGGTGAATGGTGCCGGTTTGGCCATGGCAACAATGGATATGATCAAGCTTAGTGGTGGCGAACCTGCAAACTTTTTGGATGTCGGTGGCACTGCCAATGCGCAAACGGTTGAAGCCGGCTTCAAGATCATTTTGAAGGATCCTGCAGTAAAAGCGATCCTCATTAATATTTTCGGTGGTATTGTTCGTTGTGATCGTGTGGCACAAGGTGTGATCGATGCTTATAAGAATATGGGCAATATCAATGTGCCGATCATAGTCCGGTTACAGGGAACAAATGCTGAAGAAGCAAAGCAATTGATCGATGAAAGTGGCTTGAAAGTACAATCAGCGATCTTATTAAGTGAAGCTGCTGAGCTTGTAAAAAAAGCAGTCGCTTAGATATTCGTCAATGGTGAATTAGTTGTTCAATATTTTTCACTTGCCTATTGACAATTGCCCATTCGCCATTCACCATTCATCATTCACCTATCTTTGATCCATGGCCGAAGACTTAATTATCGCCAAAGGCACCAAAGAAGAACAGTACGAATCATTAATCCCTCAAATACAAGCATTGCTTCAGGCCGAGCAAGATCTTGTTGCTAACCTTGCCAACGTTGCGGCAGCGCTGAAAGAACAGTTTGGATGGTTGTGGGTAGGTTTTTATCTGGTAAAAAATGATGAATTGGTTTTAGGGCCATTCCAGGGACCGGTCGCCTGCACAAGGATAAGTAAAGGAAAGGGTGTGTGCGGCATGAGCTGGTTAAAATCCGAAACCCTGATCGTTCCTGACGTGGAAAAATTTCCCGGCCATATTGCGTGCAGCATCTTATCGAGATCAGAAATTGTTATACCAATCATTCGTGACAATGAAGTACTTGGTGTACTTGATGTTGACAGTCTTCAATTAAACGATTTTAATGTCATTGATAGAAAATACCTTGAACAGGTTGTTGAACTAATTCCTATCAATATTTAACTCCTTGTTTGTAACCTATTATGTTATATAACCGTTAATCATATAGACGAAAATAATTGTCAGTTAAACGACATTAATTCCTTAATTTCGATCGTTCAATTTTCACCCGGGCTCTGATTAAAGCGAACCGACTTAATGAAGCAACTTACTGAATTACTGGATCCGGTTTATCAGCAACCTGCCGCATACAGTCGCTATGAAAGGTTCTGGTTCAAATACATTAATGACAAAAGAGACCTTCCCTTTATTCATTTACTTACCTGGATCCATCTTTCTGTTATACCTCTTGGATTAGCATTATTTTTCCCTGGTCTCTTACCGGGTGCCTGGTGGTGGGTCGTGTATGCCATCTGGTTTTTTATCGGGCATATCAAGCTTCGGGGACCCTTTGGCCTGATGCTTCATAATATCACACACCGCCGTCTTTTTAAAAAGAAGTATAACTGGCTAAACAAATATGTGATCTGGTTTGTGTGTCCATTCTTCGGTCACACACCCGAAACATATTTTGTCCATCATGTCGGTATGCATCATGAAGAAAACAACATGGAGGATGATACCAGCAGCACATTACCCTATCAAAGAGATTCGCTTACTGACTTTTTGAAATATTATCTCAATTTTATTTTCCTTGGTTTTAAGGAAACTTTCATGTACCTGTTCAACAAGAAAAAGAAGAAATATTACATGAGACTTACTTATGGCGAGGGAGCCTTTTTTGCCCTTTGTATCGGGATGTGTTTTGTCAACCTCCAGGCAGCCCTGTGGGTATTGATCATTCCATTTCTTCTGTCACGACTGGTGATGATGCTTGGCAACTGGACGCAACATGCATTTGTGGATCCCAACGACCCCGCGAATATGTACCGTAACTGTTATACGTGCATCAATACGTCTTACAATAAGAAATGCTGGAATGACGGGTATCACCTGATGCATCATTTAAAACCTGGCGCCCATTACACGGAAATGCCGGGACTGTTTGCCAGGGAAAAAGATAAGCTTGTAAAAGAAAAATCATTGGTGTTTGAAGGCATCCATTACCTGCACCTGTTTTATTTCCTGATGACAAAGCGTTATGATAAAATAGCTGATAACCTCGTTAACATCAATAACACTTTCTCTTCAAGAGAAGAGGCAATCCACATATTGAGACAGCGCACGGCAAAATTTTACAACAGCACTGCTGCCTGATATTTTTTATTTTCGTTTTATGGTTACCATCAGGGCACTTCGCAAAGAGGACAATCCTTTACTGGCAAAAATTGTAAAAGATACCCTGGCCGAATTTGGAGCCAATCATCCAAATACTGTCTACTATGACCCTACAACTGATTCGTTATTTGAAATGTTTCAAACACCACGGTCAAGGTATTTCTTGGCTGAATTAGATGGTGAAATGGTCGGAGGTGGCGGCATCTACCCCACTGAGGGGTTGCCGGAAGATACTTGTGAGCTGGTAAAAATGTATTTGCTTCCACATGCCCGTGGCCATGGGATCGGCAGGCTGCTGATCGAAAAATGCATTCAGGCAGCCGGGGAAAACGGGTATAAGAAAATTTACCTGGAAACAATGCCTGAACTGAAACAAGCTTTAAAAGTGTATGAAAAGTTCGGGTTTAACTTCTTAAAAGGGCCGATGGGAAACAGCGGGCATACCGGTTGCAGTTTGTGGATGTTAAAAGAATTGTGATAAACACTGATAAACCAGCCCACGATTTTAATCGTGGGCTGGTATAAATCGTGGGCTGATGGCAATATTTTTTCATATACACAAATCAGTTAGACCTCATATCATCAACCTGTCTTTTGCTTAGATACACCTGGAAACCGATACCCAAATTAAAACCGCCACTTCCGTCAAAATCTTCGTATTTGGTGTACGAATAACCAGCCAGGATCTCAATAGCTACATTCTGATTGATGAATAAAGCAACCCCGCCTGCTGCTAAAAAGTTAATACCATTATTTGTAATAGAAGTGCTGGGTCCTTTTGCTTTTGAGCTTATGTAGTTGAACGCCGTATGTAACAACGGCTTCGCATTCGAAGTCGTAAAATAATACCGTGCAAATGGCCCCAATCCAAAATTTGTGGTTTTAAGATCCCCTGATTTGGCGTAATCGATTACGAAGTTTCCTCCTATCGCCAGGTTATTGATGATAAAAATACCGGCTGCAGGATTGAACCGGATCTGCGTACTGTTCTCACCTGTATTCAAATCAACCCTTCCACCGACTATCCAGTCACCTTTTTCAGTTTGAGCGTTTACCGCATTAAAAGTTGCGGCGAATAATAAAATTGCAATGATCCTTTTCATATTGTTGGCTTTTTTGATTGGTTGAATTTAGCTCAAGTTTTTAATTTATCAAGCCCACGATTTAAATCGTGGGCTTGTGATTTAGCTGTTCTACCTCGTACACCGGGCTAAACAAGTAAACTTTCCCAGTTCTTACTTCCATGCATTTGAATCTCTTTCGCTGTTGCTCTCCTTTTCTAAAGATCTTTCCATCATCTATTTTAAAGAAACCATGTAAAGGAATTTCTTCCACCAGTTTGTAGCCGTTGATGGTTGCATTATATTTTCTTAACACTCTTATCAGGTCATCCTCCGCACAGCTGGTAGCGGCAGGATTTCTCAACGTGATCAACAGCTCTTTTTCAACATCAGCCGGAAAGATCTTGTTATCAATGAATTGTTTTAGCAGCCGGGCATACAAACTCTTCCATTCAGCCCCGTGGGCCATTACTTTGTTGCCATACTTTTCAAAAGTCAGCAAATGAGCGATCTCGTGCA
>DASTIZ010000264.1:0-4156 GCA_035717045.1 Chitinophagaceae bacterium | reverse complement strand
TGGGTATGATCCGTTCATTTTCAGCGCTCGGTGATGCGGGCGGAGGAGCTGGTGCCGCAACCGAACTTGCGGTGGGTATTTCTGAGGCTCTTTACAATACAGCGCTTGGTATCGGTACGTCAGCAGTAGCCCTTATAATGTATAACGTATTTACAACAAAAATCGATTCAATTACTTATGGAATTGATGAGTCCGGATTCACACTTACGCAGAGCTTTGCCTCACTTTACAAATAAGAGGCAATTCTCTTTATGGAAAATATGAAACATTGAATCTCAACATTAAACAGATTTTATAATGCCCAGTGTCAAAATTCCGAAGAAAAGCACTTTTGTCGACAGGACTCCTTTTGTGGACGTGGCGTTCCTGATACTTACGTTTTTTATTATGGCTACCAAATTCAAGCCTGCTGACCCGGTTGAAGTCAAAACTCCTAATTCCGTTTCAACTAAGGATATTACCGAAACTGATCACTTGCAGGTGACTTTTGATAAAGATGGAAGAGTTTTCTTTCATATAAAGCCACAAAAAGATGCAAGCATCAAATTAAACGTTATCAAGAATTTGAATACTACCCGGAATCTTGGATTGACTGATGCCGAAATGAAAAACTTCGTGATGACAGAAGCAGTCGGTGTACCCTATTCAGGCTTAAAACAGCTTTTGTCATTGCCTGTCGAGAACCAGGGCAATCTTAGGCAGCCAGGAGTTCCCATAGACTCAACAGGTGGTGAATTGTATTATTGGATCAGGGACGCGGTAAGCGCTTTTTCGGGTCATACTTTGAAGTATTACCTCAAAGGAGACAACAATGCGAAATACCCAACTTTCAAAAATGTTTTGAACGCATTTAAGAGGAACGACATTTTAAAGTTTAATATGATCACAATGCTTGAGGATGTACCTGCTGGTACAGAACTTTCAGCGATCCGTAGCAGGGACAAGGCTTCAGGGTCGACACCGAAATAAATTATTAACTTTAAAAAAAATGAAATATGGCAAGTATTGAAGAAGGTGGAGGCGAAAGCCATAAAAAAGGACCAGGAGTAAAAAAGGCAAAAAAGCTATCTACCCGTGTTGACATGACTCCGATGGTAGACCTCGGGTTCTTACTGATCACGTTTTTCATTTTTACTACTACAATGAGCAGCCCTACTACAATGGATCTGTTCATGCCAAAGGATACTGATAAAGATGAAGAGCAGAATAAGGCTAAGGAGTCAGGTGCGCTGACCTTGCTTCTTGGCAAAAATGATGTGATATACTATTATGAGGGCCAATTGAAAGAGGATGCATCTAATTTTCTTACATCCAGCTTTGGCAAGATTCGCCAGGTGATCATCGACAAAAAAAAGGCGGTCATTGAGTCCCATGTGCATGATGAGGGATGCAAGAAGATCCAGGAAAAAGCCAGGGTAGGAGATCCAAAAGCCGGCATAAGACCTGACCCGAATTGGCAAAAAGCTTGTCTTGACCGGGATCTTGTTGTTGTAATTAAGCCGGACGACGAGGCGACTTATAAGAATACCATTGACATCCTGGATGAAATGGCAATAAATGATGTAAAAAGATATGCGATGGTCGATCTTTTTGCGGTTGAAAAAGAATTGATTAAGAAGACGGAGGGGGGAAATTAATCTGATCTGAGAATGTGGAATATAAATTGTTTTGCATCTATTCATTAAAAGATTTTTCAAATGGAAATAAACAAAATCCTGACAACTGATGTTCTTGACCTTCTTTTCGAGGATCGGAACAAAGCTTATGGAGCCTATGAACTTCGCAAGACTTACAAAAAGAGGCTGACAATAGCCCTGTTGTTCACAGCCGCTGTGGCATTATTGGCTTTGGGCGGTTCACTTCTTGCCAGTAGTTTGAAGGAGAAAGAGGCCAAGGTACAGATCCGGGAAATGACATTGACCGAACTGAACCAGGAAGAAGAAAAGAAACCGGAACCTCCTCCACCGCCGCCTCCTAAGCAGGAGCCTCCAAAAGTAGAAATGACGAAGTTCACCCCTCCCAAGATCGTAAAGGATGAGGAGGTGAAAAAAGAGGAAATTCCACCTGAAGTAGAAGAACTGGAGGATACCAAGATTGCCCTCGAAACCCAGGAAGGTATTAAAGATGAGGGTTTAGCTCCAACAATAGTTGACGAAGGTAAACAGGTAATTGAAGAAAAAAAGGAAGAAGACGAGAACCAGGTATTTACTAAGGTTGAAGTAGAAGCAAGTTTTAGGGGTGGAGAAAAGGAGTGGAAAAGATACCTTGAAAGAAATCTTGAAGCCAATGTACCGGTTGACAATGGAGCTCCGGAAGGAACCTATTCCGTAGTTGTTCAGTTCATAGTTGATAAGGAAGGAAAAATTAGTGACGTAAAAGCACTAACCAGCCATGGTTATGGAATGGAAGAGGAAGCAATGAGAGTAATTAAGAAAGGTCCGGATTGGATCCCGGCTGTTCAAAATGGACGTAACGTAAAAGCTTACCGCAAACAACCGATCACTTTCGTTGTAGCGGCTGAATAATATTATTTGAAAACATGATCGCAACCCTCCCGGATAGTCGGGAGGGATTTTTATTTTTGGCCTTTTATGAATGGAAAATCGACGCGGTGGGATGATACGATCGTAGCATTGGCAACGCCACCGGGCATCGGTGCAATAGGCGTGATCAGGCTTAGTGGCAGCAAAGCCATTCAGATAGCAAATAACCTTTTTCCTTCCAAAGATCTGAGTCAACAGCCCTCACATACCATTCATGTCGGGATGATAAAAGACAAGGAAGCCGAGCTTGATGAAGTCGTTGTTTCTATATATAAAAATCCGAGATCTTATACTGGCGAGGATGTAGTTGAAATAAGCGGGCATGGATCCCCGTTTGTCCTGGAACAAATAATTAATGCATGTATTCAACATGGCGCCAGGCTGGCAAAGCCAGGAGAATTTACACAACGGGCTTTTCTAAAAGGAAAACTCGACCTGGCGCAGGCCGAAGCCGTTGCCGATCTCATCGCATCAAATACGATGGCATCGCAAAAAACCGCACTGCACAATATTCGTGGTGGCTTTTCAAATAAATTAAACGAGTTAAGGGAGCAGTTGATAAAATTCTCTGCATTAATTGAGCTGGAGCTTGATTTCAGCCAGGAAGATGTTGAGTTTGCAGACAGGAAGCAATTTTATGAACTGGTAAATGAATTAAGCATGCTCACTAATCAATTGATAAACTCTTTCCGGCTAGGTAATGTCATTAAGAACGGTGTAAGCGTTGCCATTGTTGGTAAACCAAATGCAGGCAAATCAACTTTATTAAATGCATTGCTGCAGGAGGACAGGGCTATTGTAAGCGAGATCCCCGGGACAACAAGAGATACGATCGAAGAGATCATTAATGTCGACGGAATTTTGTTCCGGTTAATAGATACGGCGGGTATCCGCCGGCATACAAGTGATATTATTGAAACGATGGGAGTTGAAAAAAGCCTGGGTAAAATGAAATCAGCGGATCTGGTGCTTTATGTTTTTGATGTGAGAGATCTGAAGTCTGAAATCGGAAGTACGAAGGCTGAGATGGAGAAGGAACAACTTAATTATTTACTGGTGGGAAATAAAATAGATGAACAGGACGAACAATTCGTTAGGAATAATTTTTCATCTATCGATAATATTATTTTCATTTCTGCAAAAGAACACAAGCACCTTGAAGTTTTAAAGGAAAGGATGGTTGACAAAGTGATCTCGGGGCAGGTTCAACCCGAGGATACGATCGTTACCAATGCAAGGCATTACCATGCATTAAAGGAGGTTGCCAAGTCGTTGGCTGATATTAAAAACGGTTTGGATAATAAGCTTGCCGGTGATCTCCTTGCCCTGGATATTCGCAGGGCACTTCATTACCTGGGTGAAATAACCGGGGAGATCACAAACGAAGACCAGCTTGATTATATATTCAGTAAGTTCTGTATCGGAAAGTAAAATGAGTTTCTTTTGTTTTCATTTGCTTACAAATAAATGATTTAACAAAATTGATTGTTGCCATATTTGTTGCCAGATAGCATATATTAGCTTAATTTTGTTGCCCATTTGTTGCCCGAATGGGCAATTTTGTTGCCGGCATCAAGTGAGAGAAAAGACATCGCAGGATGTCTCATCCAACG
>DASTIZ010000263.1:0-4187 GCA_035717045.1 Chitinophagaceae bacterium | reverse complement strand
ATAAAGAGGATAGCGAGGAGAACAGGAGGATAAAAGAGAAAATGAGAGGCTACCATGAAATGTACCTTACCGGTTCCAGGGAAATCTACCAGGTCTGGTAACAGATAAACAAATAATATCCGTGCCTGGTTAATAGTCTTCTGAAAATGGATGACGCCATTATTTAGCCTGCCTGGGATCTTCGTAGTAGTAGTCGCTTTCGATTACCACAATAACAAGGCGATACTGAAGTTCTCCGCTCCCGGTGAATGCTCCTAATCGTTGAATCAGGTTGTTGCTAAGTTTGACATCAAAATAGTCTTCAAAGTCTGCTAACACGATTTCCAGGGTTTTTTTATCCTCATACGTAAAGGACAATGGTTTACTTCCTGTTTCGGATTCTAACTGGTCCAGGAATTGGTCAAAGTAGAGTTGCTCAGACGCAAAATATTCTTTCACCCCGATTATGAATTGACTGATGGGTCTTTTCTTATGGCCTATATCCAGGAAATTTCGTCCGGCAACAACCAGTTTTGGTGGAGCAACATTCTCTTCAAAACTGTATTTTTTCAGAAGCTCACGAATTTGTTCAAAAGAATAGCTCATTACGTTTGATTATTGCAGTCTTCAAATGGCATCTGCATAGTGCGAATGAATGCAACAACAAAGTTCGTCCCGATAGAAGGGGCGACAGCATTTACTCCGGCGAGATAATTTAACTGCGAACCTTACTGATGGCTTCACCCAGCAGATCAACAACATCCTGCTGAATGATCCCGATCTGTTCAATTTCTTCTCCTGCTCTCCAACGAATCCCTTCTTTTACCAGGGTAAGACGTTTGGTACCCTTGCCCGACTGAAGGAGCACGTCATAAGTACCGGTAAGCTGTCCATCCCATGAAATGGTTTCAGCCAGTGCTGCTTTATAAAAAACATTGTTGTGGGTAAAGGTGGTTGTAAAAACGAGGTGGTCGATCGTATCCGGTCTACCACTGACGAGTTGGAGGTCCATAGCTATTCTTTTAGAATATTAAGTTAAAGAAACTTTTTTTCGCAAGCGGCATGATTTTATGAACGGACGAGCCATCCAACATCTATTATCTAATATTGCAAACAATAACAATGAAAACAAAGCCTGTATCATTAAAAGTATCTTCTGCCATCGGCACTGTTTCAGGAGAATTACTGGCGCCTAAGGAGGCCAAAGCTATCATGACCCTGGCACATGGCGCCGGTGCGGGAATGAATCACTCATTTATGGTTGCCCTTTCTGAGTCATTGGTAGAAAAAGATATAGCTACCTTGCGATTTAATTTTCCGTTTACTGAAAACAAGAAAGGACGACCCGATACGCCTGCTGTGGCCCATCAAACAATTGAAGCAGCCGTTCATAAGGCAAAGAAATTATTTCCAAAGCTTCCTGTTTTTGTAGCCGGGAAATCATTTGGAGGGAGAATGACATCACAATACATGGCAACCAGGCCCGATGAATCAGTAAAAGGGATCATTTTTTACGGCTTCCCTTTACATGCGCCCGGAAAACCTTCCATTGAGCGGGCAGAACATTTAAAGGATGTAAGATCACCCATGCTTTTCCTGCAGGGATCAAAAGATGAATTTGCTACCTGGAAGCTGATAACAAAGGTATGCGCGGCGCTGCCACTGGCAGAACTGGTAAAAATTGAAGGGGCCAATCATAGCTTCAAATCCGGAAAAAAGGATTTTATAAAATTACTTGCAGAATTAACAAGTGACTGGGCGGGAAGACTAATATCAAAAAAATAGTTCAGCGCTTAAAATGGGTCATAGTTCGGGAATTTAAGATACCCGGTTGGTTGTGGTGGCAAACCTTGATGATCATCCATTATCGTCTCACCAATTGGTTCATTCTCATCAGGAGATGGTTCCTCCTGTTGTTTGTAATTGTTCACGACGACTCTGAATAATAGCTTAGAAGGTTCAATAACCAGAACTTCGTTGTTTTTTCTAATCCTGGTAAATGGCGGTCTTCCTGTTTTTTGAAGTGCACTCATCACAAAACCTTTTGATATGGATCTTAACAATAGAAGTTAGCTGGCATATCAAGCAACAATCATGCAAATGTTAAATCATGTCTATTTATTTGCAACTTAGCCAAGTGATTTTATCCACAGAATGAGGTTCCTCTCAACTTTCCCACGCAAGGGTGGAAAACGAAAGTGTGTTAGCTCTTTTAATTTTTACAATAAAAGTGGGAACTCAAATTTCTAACAAACACAGCATGATCAATTAGGCCAGCCGTGAATTTTTCAAGTGAGATTCGAGGGTCAAACAAAGCTATTTTAAACTTGAGTAAAGGATTGCTTCGAATTTTGCATCTATGTCACTATGACTATTTGGATTTTGTTGTGTCATAAAAAGACAAACCAGTTTAGCTTTTGGATCCGCCCAATAAGTCGTACCATAATAACCACCCCATGCAAATGAGCCCGCATAACGCGGCCCCCGGGCTTCCTCAATGGCTGATGTTACGCCAAAACCAAGGCCCATACCACTGTCGCCGAACATCCCATCCTTCAATTGATTGCTTGTCATCATCTCGACGCTGCGTCGGGATAAAATGCGATGACCGTTATATATACCGCCATTTAACAGCATCTGCATAAACACGGCATAATCAAATGCAGTAGATGAAAGTCCGGCGCCGCCGGAGAAGTATTTTGTATTCATCAATGGGTAGTCAGGATCTATATTGCGAAATGTATGACTCCATTTAATAATGTTGCGCAGGGAATCTTCAGTGTAAACAGTTGCCAGCCGGTTTGCTTTTGAAGCCGGCACATTGAAGTAAGTATCCTTCATTCCCAGTGGTTCGAATATATTTTTCCGCAAAAAATCATCAAGCGTCATCCCGCTGATCACTTCAATGAGACAGCCTAAAAGATCTGTATTCAAACCATATTGCCATTTTTCACCGGGCTGAAAGCTGAGAGGAAGCCTGGCCATTGCTTTCATTCTTTCCAGGAGATCAGCATTGAAATAACCAAGCCCCGATGGTATTTTATTCTTTGCATAAATAGCGCTCACCTTCGAGCCGCCGATATCAGCGTAATCTATGCCGGAGGTATGGGTGAGAAGATCGCGAAAAGTGATCTCTCTTTTGGCAGGTACCGTTGTATAGGTTGTGTCCGCATCGTTGAATTTATCCAGCACAACAGGATGCCTGAATTCCGGGATAAAATGCCAGATAGGTTCATCCAGCAATAATTTTCCCTGCTCATACAGGATCATGATGCCAACGCTGGTGATGGCTTTTGTTTGCGACATGATGCGGAATATCTGGTCTTTCTGCATTGGTTTTCTACTATCAATGTCGGCATAACCGTAACCTTTATAGTGCACAAGCTGGTTATCTTTTATGATAATTGCCACGGCACCCGCCAACCATTTCTTATTGACGTATTCATTCACGACGGTATCAATTCTTGACAGCTTTTGATAATCAACAGAATTATTTTTTGCATTGAGTTGGATGACTTGCGCGTTTGCCAAACCAAAAAAAAGCACTGCTATCAAAGACATAAGTACAGCGCGACCATAAAAAATTCGTTGCATGTGTGTTAAGATTAGGTACAGAAAGATAATAAAATTAAGTGCTCAACGTGAGTCGTCGCAGCTGTTTATCTGTCAAAAAACGGCTCGGCCGCTGCTTACTCAAAATCATATTTATCCTTTTCGAAATCTGCCTGCATTTTGTTAATTCTTGCAGCCATGTTTTTATCTACTGCCATTAAATTGTAATAAATGGAAAAATTTTTGGTGTTGGAAGACCAAACCGGATTTAATTTCGGTTAAATGAGGTAGTTTTATAATTAAAGGTTGTAGTTCCAGTCAGTGTAATTGCCCACCTCGTTTGCAACGTCTGTTCTCAGCTGATTTTTTACCTTTTAAACCTTTACCTATGTTATTTTCAAAAGAATACCTGGAAGGTTTTTATCACTGGACACCGGAAACTGAAAGATCCTTATATGATGGTAATGCCAGCCGTCGTTTGTTTGATCGTCATCATGGCAACCAGGTGTTATTCATAATCAACCTGATCCTCGATATCTCCGGCAATTTTTCAATTGAAAAGGGGAGACAGATAGAAAAGCTGATCATTGATAAACTACCGTTTATCCGCAGCAGCGAGTTAACTGTCTTTAACTGGTTGCAGACAGAAATTGGAA
>DASTIZ010000262.1:0-8640 GCA_035717045.1 Chitinophagaceae bacterium | reverse complement strand
CGTTACTGTCCTATTATTATCTGAATAATTCCGATTTGGATCATATAATGCATCTATCATTTGAATTCTTGAAAAGCTGTTAACCGTGCTGACAATACTGTCTTCCTTAAAATGACAGTGGTCCAGGTCAATAACTATTTTTTCACCCCCTTCTTTTATGCGGAAGGTGTTGGCACTTGTTTCACCGAGCGTTTCAATCTGGTTTTTCATTTTTGCTGAAACAATAAGGTACGCTCCTGTGATACCTATTACGATACTTAACACAAGCCAGGCTGTCGGCAGAGGAATGATTTCTCCTTTATAATTTTCGAAATAAGCGAATCCAAGTAATCCCACTCCCGTCATAATGTAGCCCAATAGTCTTTTAACGCTGCGCATAGTGATTAAATTTATTGAATTTTTACAAAGCGTAAAATAACTTTTAGGACAGCCATTTGTTATTAATAAGACATCTTTGCTAAATGGAAACAATTCTCATCACAGGCGGCACAGGCATGATTGGCAACGCACTCACACAAGCATTGATCGAAAGAGGATATCATGTTATTATTCTAACAAGATACATTAACGATAAACCGAAAACCAAAAACCCCGTCCGCCCAGGCCATCCTGGCGGGGATAAACTCAATTACGCAGCGTGGGATATTGAAAAAAAAACAATAGACAAAAATGCAATCGCAAAGGCTGACTGTATTATTCATCTTGCCGGCGCCAATTTCGCAGACAGAAGATGGAATGAGAAAGTAAAAAAAGAGATTCTAACCAGCCGCGTTGACAGTGCAAATCTTATCATGGATAGCTTAAAAACTATTCCAAATAAAGTAAAAACAGTAATCAGCGCGTCGGGTGTCAGCTGGTATGGTGCCGATCACAAGAATGGAGTAAAAAGTTTTACTGAAGCTGATCCGCCGGGTAATGATTTTATGGCAGAGGTATGTAAACAATGGGAAGCGGCGATCGAACCAGCTTCTTTTCTTGGCAAGCGATTGATAAGATTCCGGATAGGTCCTGTCTTAAGCAAGGATGGGGGCGCTTATGTTGAATTTAGAAATCCCATGCGGTTTGGTTTGGCCGGGATCATCGGTACTGGAAAACAGGTCACTAGCTGGATCCATATTGATGATCTTGTGAGAGCCATCCTATTTGCTATGGAAAATGAAAAAATGGAAGGAGTTTATAATGCCGTTGCGCCAAATCCTTCATCGAATAAAGAACTGGTAACAAAAATAGCCGAGAAGAACCGCGGCAGGTCTTTTATCGCGGTGCATGCACCATCCTTTGCATTAAGAATAATTTTTGGTGAAATGATCAATGAGATCTTAAAAAGTACAACCGTCAGCTCAGCAAAACTCCAGCAGGCGGGTTTTATCTTCCAATATCCCGATCTCGAATCTGCTATCCTTCAATTATCCCACCAAAAAAATCCTCAGGTCTGACCTTGGCGTGATCCTCATGCCATACATTGGTGAATTCTCCCAGAACAGCTTTTCCGTGGTGGAATTCCAACCGGTGAAGTTTTAGGTCTTCAATATCCTGAAGTTTTACTTTCCTGTACATCGGGTGCATGGTACCACCGGTTACGCCTGCAGGTTTAGAGGGATCATATTGATATTGCGGATCAACCAAGGTCCCCCGTGGATACATAATACCAGGTATTCCCTGTCCTCTGATGTCGAGAATGTCGGGATGATTCAAACCAATTGTATGACCATATTCATGTGCCGCCGTAGTAGAACCCTTGTACAAATTCTCCAATTTAAAATAACCACTATTGCAATTTAATCCATCAACAAACGAAATATGATTGTGTGAAAATTCCTCAATCCTGAAGTAATTATTTTTTGGATCAAGATTTCTGTAAATATCAAACGGCGTAATGGAAGGATTGTACCATGCATGAATTCTGAATACAACCTCAAACTTCAAATTTGCAAACTTCAAACTAGCCTGTGGCTCGTTCCACATGGTTTCGATCTCTTCAGCTATATCGGCAGCGATCTCAGGACTGCCGGCATTGCCATACGTAATAATATTGGAATAGATGATAAGATGTCGATGGTGTATGTCTAATTCCGCGGAACCCATTATTCAAAAATTACAGAATACAGTTTTTCCTTTTCCGATCTTCCTTTAAATTCCATTTCCCCAATCTCATTTACCTGGTAAGCGTACGGGGTAGAAAAGTCATTGAGAAAATCTCCGGAGACCACAAATGCCTCATCCAATTCATGGCATTTACTTCTGATCCTTGCGGCGGTATTTAAAGTATCGCCGCTATAAACGAGATCTTTTTTTATAATACCAACTACCCCCGCTGTTACTTCACCGGAGTGAATACCGGCTTTAAAACTTGGGCTTACTCCGTATCGCTTCATAAATTTTGGTTCTCTTCTTTTCAGCAGGAAATAAGCCTGCCGTAAAAAGCGAAAGCATCGCTGTTTGTTCAATGGAGTATTCTTCCAGGAGAGCACAACCTCATCGCCGACATATTGGTATATTTCACCGCCGTTGGCAAGGATGGGTATCGTTATTTCGGTGAAAAAGTCTCTTAATAACCGAAAATATTTTGTGTGTCCCAGTTGTTCCGCAATTGTTGTGGCATTATTGATGTCCAAAAAGATGAATATACGGTTCTCAACCCTTGGCTTAATGTATTTACCCCTCATCATGCTCCAAAACCCTCCGGGGCCGTATTTATCAATTACCTCAAGGACAACAATCGTCAGGAGCGTCATTATCGCAAGATCAAACATAAAGATCATAAAGGCTTTTGTAAGAAATACTTCCCGGTAGAACATTCCCAGGAATTCTTCAAACGTTCCTTTATGGGCAAATACGTAATAACTCGAAAGCATGACAAAGGCGATCAGCAAGAAAAGTCCAAAGGTTAAGCACATTTTCATTAATACAGATAGCCAGAACGGGTAATGGCGAAAAGCATTTTTAAGGTAAAAAACCAACGCAGCCGATACAACAAATCCAATAGTAGCAAAAGCAAGGGAGAATATGATTAGGGATCGTCCTGTAACGTCATTTCTATCGATAAGGATAATGTTGTAAAGAAAAAGAAACGCAAACACCACCCAGATAATAGAAATGTTTGCAAGAACAGTTAGTTTATAATTGATAATTCTGCGTGCGGCCATAAACGACATTCAACGATCAGCTTCAATAAAAATATCATTTTAATTCTAAAGAATAAACCTTTGATTTCTCCTTTCGTCCTTTGAATTCCATTTCGCCGATCTCATCAGCCTGGAAGCCTTTTGGCACTCTAAAATCTTTCAGAAAGTCAATTGATGCGATATAAGGGTGTTTCAATTCATGGCATTTACTCCTGATTCTTGCTGTGGTGTTCAGCGTATCGCCACTGAAGACAAGATCTTTTTTTATAATACCCACATAACCCACCGTAACATCACCCGCATGGATACCCGCTTTGAATGTAGGTGACACACCGTACTCGGTCATATAATATTCATGTTTTTTCTTAAAGACGTCCACGGCTTGTTTTATGAAATTCAGGCAACGTGCTTTGTTCTTGGGCGTATTTTGCCAGCAGATCACTACTTCATCACCCACGTATTGATAGATATGTCCCCAGGTGCTGATGATCGGCTCGGTGATATCGGCAAAAAAATCGTGCAGCATATTAAAATATTTTTCATGGCCGATCTTTTCGGCAATGGCGGTAGAATCGTTGATATCCAAAAAAAGAAAGATCCTGTTCTCTTTCCTGGGTTTATTATAGCGCCCTCTTATTAAATTCCGAAGCCCACCGGGTCCATATTTATCAGATATTTCTAAAACAAGAATGGAAACGAAGGCGAGGAAACCCATATCTACCATTAACATTAAAAAGCTCGGTGTAAGAAGAATATTCCGGACAAATTCTTTTTCGAACTGAATGAAACTAAGCCCGCCATCGTGTCGAAAGACCCAATAGGCAAACACGACAACAACCGAGACGATCAAAAACAATATGAATGTCAGGGTCATTCTCAGTATTGTAGAGAGCCAAATGGGCAGCTTGCGAAACATGTTCTTTAGAAAGAACGCTTCGGCGCCGGCGACAATGATGCCGATCGTAGCAAATGCCAGGGAGAAAAAACTCAATCTCCTCCTTGCCAGCACGTCTTTATCTACCTCAATAATATTATATAAGAAGAGGATGCTGAATAAAACCCAGATGAGCGCAATATTTAAGACAAGATAGATCCTGTACCAAAGTACCCTTCCCGAGACCATAAAATAAGCGTTGTTTTGGCAACACTTAAAATTATCAATTCTTACTTATTAATCAGTAAATTTCCTGCCTGCCAGCCGGCTGGCTAGTTCCTGATTGGCTTCCCGCCTTTTAACACCGATTGAATTCTTTCCAAAGATTTCTTCTCACCGCAGAGAGACAGGAATGCTTCCCTTTCAAGGTCAAGCAAATATTGTTCTGACACCAGGGTGGGTTCGCTAAGATCACCGCCGCACATTACATAGGCAAGTTTCTTTGCAACCACCACATCGTGATCTGTAGCATAGTTGGCCCGCCACATTCCATTGATACCTGCATACAAAGCACCCAATGCAGATCGTCCCAGCACTTTTATATCTTTTCGTTGAACCGGCATTGAATACCCTGAATCGAAAATCTCGATCACCGATCTTTTTGCTTCAGCAATCCGCCGGCCCTGGTTCATGACAACTTCATCCAATCCTTTTCTGTAAACTCCTAATTCAAATCCTTCGAATGCTGAAGTGGCCACTTTTGCTGTGGCGATTGAAAGAAACCTGTTCTTAAGAGTGATAGTTTCTGGTTCATCTTCATGCATTTCATCAGAAGCTCTCAGGACAAATTCTTTTGTTCCTCCACCACCGGGAATCAACCCCACGCCCAATTCGACAAGACCAGTATAAGTTTCTGCCGCCGGACAACATTTGTCAGAGTGCAGGCTCAATTCACATGCACCACCTAAGGCCAAACCATGTGGGGCTACAACTACAGGCACCGAAGAATATCTCGCTCTCATCATCGTGTTTTGAAACTGGCGTATGCCAAAATCAATTTCATCATAGTCCTGTTCAATAGCGAACATAAAGATCATTCCTACATTAGCACCGGCACTGAAACTGGGTCCTTCATTGGCGATCACAAGGCCTTTGTAGCTTTTTTCCGCCCGGGCGATAGACGTTTGAATACCTTCCAGTACATCACCGCCTATGCTTCCCATTTTCGTGAACCATTGTAATCCTAATACATCCTCACCCAGGTGATAAAGTCTGCAGCTTCCATTTTTCCAAACCAGCTTATCCTGGTAGTTGCTCATCACAATAAAAGCATCGCCGCCGGGAAGAGATTTATATGTTTTGATTTTTTGATCGTAGTATAATTTTTTGCCATTCTCAATTTTATAAAAAGACTTATTTCCGGCAGCCAGCATTTCATCAACCCAGGGAGCAATGTTGTATCCTGCATCCCGCATCCCCTTGGCAGTTTTTTCCACGCCTAACACATCCCAGCTTTCAAATGCTCCAATTTCCCAGCCAAAGCCAGCCATCATCGCATCATCAACGCGGTACAATTCATCGCTGATCTCCGGGATGCGGTTTGATATATAAGAAAATAAACCATAATGAAAATGACGATAGAATTCGCCGGCCTTATCACTACCCGCAACAAGCATCCTTAATCTTGTGTACAAGTCATCGATGGGCTTTGCCGCTTCAACGCTTGCAAATCGAGCCTTGGCCCGGGGGACGTATTCAAACTTTTTCAGATCAAGAACCTGGATCTCTTTATCAGATTTGCGTTCTTCAGGACTGCCGGCAGTTAGTGGCAACTTTATTTTCTTGAAGAAACCTTGTCCGGTTTTATCGCCCAGCCACTTATTTTCGATCAGTTTATTTAGCCAAACCGGTATTGTAAACACATCTCTTGCCTCATCGTCCGGTCGATTTTCATAAACTCCTTTTGCCACTTTGACCAATGTATCAATACCAACAACATCAGCAGTTCTGAATGTTGCAGATTTGGGACGTCCAATGATCGGTCCGGTTAATGCATCAACCTCATCGATCGTCAAACCCAATTTATCGACCAAACTAAAAAGCGACATGATACCAAATACCCCGATACGATTTGCAATAAAGGCTGGCGTGTCTTTACATAATACAGTTGTCTTACCAAGATAGAGGTCGCCATAGTTCATGAGAAAGCCAACTACTGCCGGATCCGTATCCGGGGTTGGAATTATTTCCAATAATCTTAGGTAGCGCGGAGGATTAAAGAAATGTGTGCCGCAAAAATGTTTTTTAAAATCATCGCTTCGTCCTTCGGCCAGCATGTGAATGGGGATGCCGGAGGTATTGGATGTGATCAGTGTACCCCGCTTACGGAACTGTTCTACCTTTTCATACACCTGTTTTTTTATGTCTAGTCGCTCAACCACAACCTCGATTACCCAATCGCAGTCGCTGATTCTGTTCATATCATCATCAAAATTTCCTGTTGTAATTTTCCTGATAACGTTTTTATGATAGACAGGTGAGGGATTTGACTTAATCGCGGCGGCCAACGCATCATTCACGATCTTATTTTTATCGGAGGCTTTCAGAGTGCCCCCTTCGGAGGGTAGGGGAGCCGCGATGTCGAGCAACAGTACCTGTAAACCAATTCCCGCAAAATGACAAGCAATCCGTGAACCCATTACGCCACTTCCTAAAACCGCCACTTTTTTAATATTCCTTTTTTCCATAGAAATTAGTTAGTTAAACAACTAAATTGAAATCGAAGGTAAGTGATTTTACCAAACAGATTTGCCCAGGACTTCAGGACAATTACGATTTCATAAATCCCTGGGCTGACTTAATACTTAACCAGGGTCATTTCTTTCGGGTTAAGCCCAAAAGACCGTTGTGATATACAAGATTCATCGCTAATATTCGTTTAGATTACACGAATCAAGCCCCGATGAGAACCAATTCCTCTGCAAAAAAAAGCAACAAGTCATCGCTCTCAGTTAGCCATAAAACTTCTGTCGAAGTTGGAGACACCCTGCATTTCTTACCTGATGCAGTATTCACCACTGATATCTCTTTTAATATTACGGGTTGGAATGGTGCTGCAGAAAAACTTCACGGATTACCAGGTGCAAGGGGAAAAAACCTTTTCAAGCTAATCAAGCTTGATCTGCTGGATGCGTCAGCCGATATTATCAATAGCGAATTATTAAAAAAAGGAACCTGGGAGGGGGAAGTGATCTTTCACAGGCATGATGGTGAAAAGTTCATTTTCAAAACAACTGCCACAGCAATACTGAATGATAACAATCAGCCGGTAAATATCGTTTTTGTAAATCATAACATCACCAAAGTAAAAAGCACTGAAAAAAAATTAGCAGAGGCTGAAGCCACTTACGAAAAGCTTGTGAATACACTGGTCGACGGTGTGATCATGCTTGACAAAGATGGCAAGATCACCACATGTAATAAACGGGCTTCGGTAATTCTGGGATTGAATGAAGAAGAATTACTGGGAAAAGAATTTGGTGAGGCTTCGTGGAAAGCCATGAAAGCCGATGGCAGTCCGTTTCCCTGGTATGAATTTCCAACCGTTGTTACCCTGCAGACTGGCTTCCCGCAGCGTAATGTAAAGATGGGTGTCAATTTGCCTAATGGATTATTTGTCTGGCTGTCGATAAATTCAGAAGCCCTCATCCGTGCCGGTGAATTTGAACCTTACGCGGTGGTGGTCTCTTTTGCCGATATCACCGACAATGTAAATCGGGAGGAAGAACTAAGGAAAAGCAATGAACGGTTTTTCTATGTCTCAAAAATAACATCAGATGCCATCTGGGATGTTGATCTGGAAACGAAACAGATCTACCGGAGCGAAACTTTTTATGAACTATCAGGCTATAGTCGTGAGGAAATAAAACCTGACCTGGATTGGTGGTTCAACAAAGTACATCCCAAAGACCGTGATAGGGTACGAAGTAAAGTACAGGAGTATATTCAAACCGGTAAAGAAAGATGGGAAGATGAATATCTTTTTCTCTGTGCTGACGGTAATTATAAATTTCTTCTTGATTCAGGTACCATCTTATGTCGACAGGGCAAGCCGGTAAGAATACTGGGAGCGATACGGGATCTTACCGAAAAGAAAAAATTGGAGCACCAGCTATTGCTTGAGCAGGAGCAAAAACATAAAGCAGTAAGCCAGGCCGGTATTGCTGCACAGGAAGCAGAGAGAAGCAACATCAGTCGGGAATTGCATGACAACGTAAACCAGTTGCTGATGAGCGCCAAGTTGTTCATGAGCTCTGCAAAGACAGATCCTGGAAAAGCCGATGAACATATTGAAAAAGCCATCACTTACCAGATGATGGCGGTGGAAGAGATCAGGAAACTTTCAAAGAGCCTTAACTCATCGCTCGTGAAAGTGATCGGTCTTAGCCGCAGCGTCGACGATATCATCATTAACATGAAGGCATTCCAGCAGATCGAAACGAAATTCCTTTATGATCAAAAACTGGAAAAAATACTTTCGGAAGATCAGCAATTAATGATTTTCCGCATAATACAGGAGCAGACAAACAACATCATAAAGTACGCAGATGCGAAGAATGTCAGCATTTGTCTTAAGGAAGA
>DASTIZ010000261.1:0-5233 GCA_035717045.1 Chitinophagaceae bacterium | reverse complement strand
AACTATCCTTTTCCGTACCCAAAAGTTCCTCTGATAGAGGCATGCTACAGCTTTGACAAAATTCTTCATGTTTCATAGCGCGTCATCTGATGTTTAGAATTGATGAGGTCATGCTTAAGGCCTTTTCACGACATTTTTATAAATATATAAATCAACACCGGCCCGGATATCTGACAAGAATCATACTTACGGTTGATTTTTTTTGATAATGTTCGATCGTAGCATGTCCTTTATGATCATGTCTGAATATTGGTAAGACAATGAGCTTGTTGCCGGGTCAAACGATTGGCTTTGTGCAGAATATAACAGTTGTGTTGTACTGTCTATTGAGTAAAAGTTAGATTCCCAGAAATATTTGTCGGTCGAAGAGTAATATCCTGGCGAATACACACGTACGTACATTGTCTGATAATATCCATAAAAGCGCCTATGATAAACAACATAGGGTGTGTAATACACCCTCCCCGGAACATAAAATTTTTCCCTGGCTTTATCGAGCAATACAACGGTTAAGACAGCATCTATTCCACTATCAGCGATTTTTGATAAGGCTTCTTTTTCGGATAAACCTTCAAATGCTTTTGGATTGAATTCGTCACATGCGCACACTGCTGAATAACCTAGCTTTTTAAGGCCGGCGGCCAGGTTTGATTCCATATTCTGTCGAATGTTCCTGTCGTGGAGATCATTGATCAATCCTAGTACGAGAATCTTTTTGTAAGGTAAAGGCTGAATATTTTTTTCTTTCCATGAGCTGGTGATCTTATACGAGGAACATCCAACGATCACGAAAAGAAAAATCACTATTAAAGCCATTAATGCTTTCATACGAGGAACAAATCTCATTGCCAGAAATTGAACGGAACATGAGGATAGTCGTTTATATAAATGATTTATATCAATGTAGCTGACTCAACGACATAATACCTTCAGCAAGTCATTATAAAGTAAATGATCACAAATTATGTTGAACAAATGCCACCTGAAGTTTCAGATTATGCTGTGCATTGTTCTTTGTTCTGCAGATAAAATTGCGAATGCTCAGACGGGATGGAATGTTGAAATCAGACCTTCAGTAAATTTTCCAACTGAAGTCAGTGGCGCTTATGGCAAGAATACAGGTTTTGGAATAGAGGGTAAAACCTGGTTCGGTCTCACTCCAACCGTGGGAACTTATTTGGGATGGGGTTGGAACTTGTTTCCTGCAGAGAATAGGGCTGATTTCAGCTATGAAGAAACCGGATTTACTTTGGGCATGCAATATCAACATCTGCGTGAATCGCAACCTGGGTATTTTGTTGCAGCAGGAGGAGTGTATAATCACATAGAAACAGAAAAACGTGAAGATCACTATGATAGCGATTCGGGACACAAGTTCGGATGGCAGATTGAGTCTGGGGTTTTATTCAGAATATCTCCGAAGCTTTTGGTAAAGCCCGGTCTCCGATATAGGAATTTGCAAGCGGCCAGGTTGCAGTATTTTTCGATAGGCACAGGTTTTTTCTTCGGCCGATAAATATGTGGTGTGAATCATCCAATACTTGAACCTACAAAACTACCTATAAAATAGGTGAGTGCTGCTGCAGCCAATCCAAACAATACCTGCCTGAATCCGGAAAACCAAACATTTTTCCGGGTAAACAGAGTAATTGCACCGCCAATTATAAACAATCCCAAAGTACTCATCGCTATACAGATGGCAATCGCCGTTTTACCCACTGTAAAAAGAAAGGGTAACAAGGGAATGATTGCGCCCATGGAAAAGAATATAAAAGAATATATCGCGGCTTCGACAGCGGAGCCTTTCAACTCCTCGGCATTGATTCCCAGTTCTTCGTTCACCAATAGGGCATGTGCCTCGGATTTGTTACCGATAATTTGATGAGCCATTTGATGTGCCTGTTGTTCAGGGATGCCCTTGGATATATATATCAACGCGATTTCTTTCATTTCACCTTCAGGGTCCGTTTCCAGCTCCTGCATTTCTACCTGCATTTGGTTCTCATATAATTCCTGTGAACTTTTTACAGAAATCCATTCGCCGAGTGCCATTGAAAGGGCACCGGCAAGCAGTCCTGCTACTCCTGCCAACACAACGCTTGTTCCTCCGGACGTTGCTCCTGCAACACCCATCACTAAACTGAAGTTAGAAACAAGGCCATCATTTCCGCCGAGCACAGCAGCACGAATTGCATTGCCGCCGATAGAACGATGCATTCTTTCAAACTTTGACAGCTGGCTTCCGGTTACGATTGACTGTCTTTCCAGAATGGCGCGCAAAATATTTACATGATTATTTTCTGTACCGGTCAGCGACTGGCTGTGTTGCTTTTTACTTTCAATCGTCGCATAAGAAATACTTTTTTCGGTATCCATTAAAACGCCCAGAAGATAATCGTAACCAAACACTCTGCCAATGAAATTCAATAGCCTGGCTCTCCAGGAGGGAGATATTATCACTTCCTTATTTCCATTTTTTTTAATAAAAGCTGCTGCATGGCCCTTTTCAATCTCACTCATCTGCCGGAAAACGCTGGCGATAGTGCTATCGTCTTCATGCTCCGCAAGCTTTTTGTACAAATAGCTAGCATCTATTTCGGTCTGAACTCCTTTTTTGAACTTCATGAGTAATCAGCAAATGTAAATGATTTGAGTTCTTTTTTTTTGACAAGATAACTGGTTTCACGCGTATGCCCTTGATTACAATCATTGTTACTCATGACTTAAGTACTTACTTCTGCATACGTTGATCGATACTTTTAGTCAAAGATTTAAGCAACAATGAAAACAATATTGGTCGCAACGGACTTTTCTGAAGCGGCGATGAGCGCTGCGAAATATGCAAAGTCTTTGGCAACGGCATTCAATGCAAAGTTGATACTTTTTAATGCCTACCAGGCAATGCCGACACCCGCAGAAACTTTTGTCACAGTTGAGCCCGCCGAGCTCAGGGAGCATGTCGCTAATAATCTTGCAGATCAGGTAAGATCGCTTAATATAATCGGGTCACCATATTGTTATACTGATTCAGAGGAAGGTGATGCGGCTGCGGTTATCGTTCGCAAAGTAATGAGGGAAAAAGTGGATCTTATAGTGACAGGTATGAAAATGGAACATAAAAAATTCCGCAGGGCGTTTGGAACAACTATCTCTTCTCTTTGCAGGCATTCGCCTGTGCCTGTGCTGGTTGTTCCGGAATCGGCTGAGTTCCGGGACATAAATAATATAGCATTGGCATTCAAAGAAGACGCGAAAGAAGAAGTAAACCCACACTTGCTGGATGCGTTCAGGGAGATCGCGGAAAGATTTCATTCCAGTGTGTACCTGGTCAAAGTTTTTGGCGAAAAGCTGAAGGATGAAATGAGATTTCACCACAAACCTTACCGGTTAATTAAAATGCTGCGAACAACTGATCCGGTTTTTGACACTGTTGATGGGAATGACGTTGTAGAGGAATTGCTTCAATATATCCAAAACCGCAACATCAACATTCTGGCGACACTGCCGACCAAAGTGGGTTGGTTAGGTACGGTAATTTCGAAAAGCATAACAAAACAACTTGTATTCTCGGCTCACATCCCGCTGCTAATTATGCCGGTCATTAACATTAACCTTGACTACAATCATTAATGCTGATGACGAAAGTACTGGGAACGACAGTTTGAGGAGGTTATTTTTAATCAACAATAG
Organism: Chitinophagaceae bacterium; assembly: GCA_035717045.1. Taxonomy (GTDB): domain Bacteria; phylum Bacteroidota; class Bacteroidia; order Chitinophagales; family Chitinophagaceae; genus VBAS01. The sequence continues at coordinate 1,543 of DASTIZ010000261.1, read as the reverse complement.
CGATATTATGAAATGGTTCACCAACCTTATTTTTCTGTGTTTGTTGTCGGTTAAAGGCCTGGCACAAGACAAGGATTCCGTAGTTATGCTACCCGAAGTGGTAATTACAGCCGAATGGATGATAAATGAGCAGATAGACAGATCTTTTGCGGCAAAATTTCCGGAGTCGTACGACATTGTTTGGCGGAAGCTTAATAAAGACTATCTCATCAAATTCATTGAAGCAGATCTTAAACATCAATCACTTTTCAGAAAAAATGGCTCACTCATATACGATATAATTTATGTAAACGAGAGTCATCTGCCCAAAAGAATTGTCGATCTGGTTACCCGTGGTTACAATGATTTTAATATAACTAACGGCGCCCGCATTGTGAGGGCCGGCCAGGAATTCTGGATTATCAATCTTGAAGGAATACGATCTTATGTTGTTGTACGTGTTGAAGACGATGATATAACCGAGGTGAAAAAAATAAGAAAGAATTAGGCTATGAAAATCAAGGTTTCCAGGAAAATGTCGGTTGGGGAAATACAAGAGCAATTCAACTCACAATACCCTTTCCTCAAACTTGAGTTTCTTATGCCACGGCGCGTACAGGCAAGTGGACAACATCTGATCATGGGACACAATCACTTAAAATTGGAAAATATTCAACCGGCGATGAAGGAAGGCGGAATGGTTGTGAACAACCTGACGACTGTTGGCGAAGTGGAAAGCTTTTTCCATAATCATTTATTTGACGTACAGGTATTCAGACGATCCGGAAATCTTTGGCTTGAAACGACAATGACAGATGGCTGGACGTTAGAAAAGCAAAATAATCACGGGAAAGAAATCTCTGAGTTCCGAAATATTTCCGGTCATGGGAGGAACTATCAGAATGGTTTGGCGAATGGTGCAGTTTAATAAAGAAGATTGTTCAGCTTATCACGTTTAATCAGGCTTATCTTTCCATCGGTAATGTTAATTAACTTCTCCTGTTTGAAGTCGCTCAGTGTTCTGATCAGCGACTCAGTTGCCGTTCCTACGTAATGCGCAATATCGTCGCGTGAGATATCGATTTGTGATGAACTTTCATCTTTATTGTATTTGCTATCGATATCCAGGAGGGCTTTTGCAACGCGTTTCCGCAATGAGCTGTATGCAAGCGTCAACAGGCGTTCCTCTTTTTCCCGGATATTTTTAGTCATGAGACGAACGAATTTATTTAGCACTGCTGGTTCGGCGTTCATCATTTGCATAAAGTCTTCTTTGGGCAGCTGCAAAATTTCCGCATTTTCTAAAACGACCACAGTGTCGTCATAATTTCGGTCTTCAATAATCGGAAGGTGTCCAATAAAATCTCCTTCACCATATAGCTCCTTTATGTACTCTTTTCCGTCTTCATGTGTTTTGACACTTTTCAATTTGCCGGTGATAACATAATACACAAACCTTGGTCTGCTGCCCTCCTGGTAAAGAAATTGTTTTTTGGGGTACTTAACAATGTCGTACTGATCTTTGAGTTGGTTTACCAGTCCCGTCTCTTTCAGATCATGTAAA
>DASTIZ010000260.1:0-12338 GCA_035717045.1 Chitinophagaceae bacterium | reverse complement strand
GAGGGTTTTTTAACTTACTTGATTTTTTCGTAGCTTTTAGGCGTGGATTTTTTCAAGCAATTCTTCAGGGAAGAGAAGGGAGCTTCATTTAAGAAGCAGTTAAAGAACGTACTCGGATTTAGCCCGAATAATATTTCACTATATAAGACGGCGTTAACACATCGTTCTGTCCGCGAGAATGCTGACGAGAACAATGAACGCCTGGAATACCTTGGCGATGCGGTGCTTAGCGCCTTGATCGCTGATTATCTTTTTAAGCGATACCCATATCGTGAAGAAGGATTCCTCACGGAAATGCGCAGCAAGATGGTGAACCGTCAGCAATTGAACGAGATCGCTTTACGGATGGGTTTGAAGAAGATCACGCTTTATAACAAGTCTGACAGCTCTTTAAAAATCAGCCAGATCTTTGGAAATACATTGGAAGCGCTGGTAGGTGCTATTTACCTGGACCGGGGATATAAAAAAACTGCTAAATGGGTAACGGAAAGAATTATTTTTCCGCACATGTTCATTGATGATCTCGAATTGCTTGAGATAAATCACAAGAATAAACTCTACGGTTGGGCGAATAAGAATGGAAAAGTGCTGGAATTCGAAACGGTGGAAGAGAGGGTTGAAAATGGCCGGCGTCTGTTCACAATAGCCGCCGTAGTGGATGGAAATAAAATCGCAGAAGGAAAAGCATTTAATAAAAAAGACGCATCTCAAATAGCGGCCCAGATGGCTGTTGCCATGCTGGGAATTCTGAATAGCATAGAGGCCCCGGATAGCGAAGGCGAAAAATGATCATCTAATGTCCTGAGGGGGCAGCATGGTGGACTGACAAAGTTCAATCAATACTCCATTTGTATTTTTCGGGTGAAGGAAACAAACCAGTTTATTATCCGCTCCAGGTTTTGGTTTCTCATTCAGCACAACAAAGCCTTCGTTTTTCAATCTCGCTATCTCAGCATCGATATGTTCCACCTCAAAAGCAATGTGATGCACACCTTCTCCCTTCCTTTCAATGAATTTCGAAATAACCCCGGTATCTTCTGTGCTTTCCAGCAATTCAATTTTGGTGTCTCCTTGCCTGAAGAAAGCCGTATTTACTTTTTCGCTTTCCACCATTTCAGTCTTATAGCACTTACTATTCAGCAGCTTTTCAAACAAAGGCACTGAATCTGCCAATTTTCTTACCGCGATGCCGATATGTTCGACTTTTAGCATGGCTTTTAGTTTATGGTTTTGAAGGCCTTACGATTTCGGTAAAATTAGCGGTTAGCTATGAAAATAGCCTTTTGAAGTCAGCCGTTTCGGGCTAATTTTGTAGTTCTGACAATTTAATAAAAGACATCTATGTTGAAATTTCCGATATATCTCGATCATAATGCCACAACACCTTGCGATCCAAGAGTTGTTGACGCAATGATACCTTATTTCACCAATAATTTCGGCAATGCGGCAAGCCGAAACCATCCTTTTGGCTGGCAGGCTGAAGAGGCGGTTGATTATGCCCGTGAGCAGGTGGCTAAATTAATTGGTGCTGATCCAAAGGAGATCATTTTTACTTCAGGCGCAACCGAAGCCGATAACCTTGCCATAAAAGGTGTGTTTGAGATGTATGCAAACAAAGGCAATCACATTATCACATGCAACATTGAACACAAGGCTGTACTGGATACCTGCAAGCATATAGAGAAAGAAGGCGGGGAAATCACGTATTTAAAGGTGAATGCTGACGGGTTGATCGACATGCAGGAATTGGAAGCATCGATCAAGCCCACAACCATTCTCATTGCTATCATGTACGCAAACAATGAAATCGGGACGGTGATGCCGATGAAAGAGATCAGTGCACTGGCAAAGAAAAAAGGCATATTGGTTTTTTCCGATGCAACACAGGCGGTTGGAAAAATTCCTGTTGATGTAAATAAAGATGGCATTGACCTGATGGCATTCACTGCTCACAAAATGTATGGACCTAAAGGAGTCGGCGCCCTGTATGTTCGCAGAAAAAATCCAAGGGTAAAAGTAACTGCACAAATGGACGGCGGCGGACATGAACGTGGAATGAGAAGTGGTACATTGAATGTTCCGGGTATTGTTGGTTTTGGCAAAGCCTGTGAAATATGCATGAACGAAATGGAAAGCGAAGCAAAAAGATTAAGTGCCCTTCGCGATAAATTGGAAACTGCCTTGATGAAGATCGAAGAAGCTTACATCAACGGAAGCACACAATATCGTTTACCACACGTGACCAATATATCGTTCAAATACGTGGAAGGGGAGGGTTTGCTCATGGGCTTTAACAAAGAGATCGCCGTCTCATCGGGTTCAGCCTGCACATCGGCATCACTCGAGCCCTCGTATGTGTTAAAAGCGCTTGGATTAGGTGATGATCTGGCACATAGTTCGCTACGTTTTGGATTGGGAAGATTTACCACAGAGGACCAGATTGATTATACGATCGATGCAGTAACAAAGACAGTCAATAAATTGAGAGAAATGAGCCCGCTTTGGGAGATGTATAAGGAAGGAGTTGATATGAATAGTATAGAATGGGCACATCATTAGAGAATTTTTGATTTATGATTGCGGATTTTAGATTTCTCTGCAATTATAATGAACCCGATAAATCCGAAATCTGAATTCTAAAATTTAAAATTACTTATATGGCTTACTCAGACAAAGTGATCGACCACTACCAGAATCCCAAAAATGTGGGAACTCTGGATAAAAGCAAGCAAAATGTAGGCACAGGCCTCGTTGGTGCACCTGAGTGCGGCGACGTAATGCGGTTACAAATAGAAGTAGATGAGAATGGCCTGATCAAAGATGCGAAATTCAAAACCTTTGGTTGCGGTTCGGCAATTGCTTCTTCTTCTTTAGCGACCGAATGGCTGAAAGGAAAAACAGTTGATGAAGCGGTAAAGATCGACAACATGGAAATTGTTGAGGAGCTTCACCTGCCTCCTGTTAAGATTCACTGTTCTGTATTGGCAGAAGATGCCATCAAAGCTGCGGTAAACGATTATCGAAAGAAAAATGGTTTACCGGAATTTAAATTTGAGGAAAGCGTTGTTCATTAACAGGCCAATGTGCCAATTTGCGAATGTGCCAATGGAACCGGTTTCATTTGCAAATTTGCACAGTTGCGAATTTGCACATTAATATGGAAGTGGCATTAGAAAATAGTATCTATATAAGTGATAAGGCAAAGGCTAAGGTGCAGCAGCTCATGACCGATGCTGGTATTATCAACGACCCCTCTTACTTCTTAAGAGTGGGAGTAGTAGGCGGCGGTTGTTCAGGTCTTAGCTATAAACTCGACTTCGATAATGAACAAAAGCCAATGGACCAGGTATTTGAGGATAACGGGTTGAAAATTGTGACGGACTTGAAAAGCTTTCTTTACCTGGTTAATACGACCCTTGACTTTTCAGATGGCTTAAATGGCAAAGGTTTTTACTTTAGTAACCCCAATGCAAGCAGAACCTGTGGATGCGGGGAAAGCTTTGCGGTCTAAAAGCGCCATACAAATAATTGAAAACCTCCGGAATATTTGCGGAGGTTTTTTATTGTTTAATGGCTATGCTCTTATTCTTTACCGACGACCTTTGGCGGCGGAGGTGGCGGGGGAATGGGGGAATATCCATATTTCCCCGTAAAGCGCTTATCCTCTTCTTTCTTACTCATATCATATTTCTCGGTAGTTCCATCTTTCTTTTTAAGCGTAATGATGTTTCCTTGCCTTGATATTTCCGACACGGATGGATTTCTTTCATAAAATTCATCAGCCAGTTTGCCTTTTACTGTAATGACCGGAGGTCCTTTTGTTTCTTCCTCTTTAATAACTCCAGGAATGGGTTTTTCTATTCCGGCTTTTATAACTTTCGGTGGCGGCGGTGGCCCTTTCTTTTCTGATTGTGCATGGATGGTTCCAGTAGCAATAAAAAATGAAATAACTATCAAGGGAAATATCTTTATCATAGTTAAATTTTCTTTTTAGATGCGGATGCACGGTATTTCCATATAATTTGTGAACCTATGTGTATAAAAGGCAGATCAAGCTGCGTTTATGACCAGTTTGCCTTATTTTGCACCTGTCCCGGGAAACGCGGGACATTCTATCCAAGCCTATGTGGTCCGTTTGTAAAAAAGAACTACGTCAATTTTTCAGCAGTCTTACAGGTTATATCGCCATCATCGTTTTCCTTTTGGTAAACGGACTGATGCTTTTTGTTTTTGACAATAACATACTCGATTTTGGTTATGCGACGCTTGATCGCTTTTTTCAGCTGGCACCCTGGATCTTTTTACTGTTGATCCCTGCTATAACGATGCGCAGCTTTGCCGAGGAATTCAAGACCGGTACATTTGAAATCTTGCAGACAAGACCATTAACCCGCTGGCAAATCGTCTTCGGTAAGTATTTTGGCAGCCTGATCGTTGTGATCATTGCCTTATTACCAACCGTTATTTATTTTTTTAGTATTCAGCAACTTTCGGCGGGCGATGGGATAGACACCGGCGCGACGATCGGTTCTTATATCGGCTTGTTGTTTCTTGCAGCCGTTTTTACTGCCGTCGGTATATGTTCAAGCAGCTTTACCAATAACGCGGTCATTGCTTTTATCCTAAGCATCGCAGCCTGTGCACTTTTTTATTATGGCTTTAGCGCCATCAGCGTATTACCTGCATTAAGTGGCAATGCCGATTATTACCTGGAAATGATCGGCATCGATTTTCATTATCGCAGCATCAGCCGCGGAGTGGTCGATACAAGAGACCTGGTTTACTTCTTAAGTGTCATCATACTATTCCTGGCGATCACAAACCGGAATCTGTTGACCTCATCCCCGGCACCTCTCGACAAGGTGGAGAGGGGGGACAAATGGGCGAGAAGTCTTATTAACAGACTATGGTCTTCTAAGTTTTGGGGTTTATTTCTCATCGCCACCATGGTTGCCATCAATTTTATCGCATCAACTTTTCACACGCGTTTTGATCTCACCAAAGAGAAGAGATATACACTGAGTGAAGCATCCAAACAATTATTAGGCAATTTAACCGAACCTGTAACGGTCGATGTGTTTATTCATAAAAAGGATTTACCAGCTGAGGTTCGGAAATTAGAAAACTCTATCAATGAGTTTTTGTTGAATTGTAAAGAGTATGGCAAGAAAAATTTTCAATTCAGATTCACTAATCCCTACGAAGGCGTACCTGATTCATTGCAGAAAAGCCTGGAAGATTCTCTTTTTTATTTTTATGGCATTTATCCTTCTGTGCTCAGAGCACCAGAGAAAGTGGGTGATGAGTTAGCGATCAGCAAGCTTATTCATGGGGCATTGGTAAAATACCGGGATACTACACTTGGAATAGATCTTTTGCAGGGACAAAAAGGATTCGGAACAGATAAAGAGCAAATGGCAGCGCTGTATAACAATGTTGAGGCAACCCTCGAATATAAATTCATGCATGCCGTTCAAAAAGTAACGGGTACTAGAAAGCCGATCGTAGGTTATGCTTTGGGAAATGGAGAGGCCTTTGGTTATAATGTGAATGATGCCTTTGTTACGCTACGGAATAATTATAACGCGGACACTATAAATATTAAAGAGCTTCCATTTATTCCGTCGCAAATTGATGCATTGGTGATCCTCAAACCGACTATTCCATTTTCAGAATCGGATAAACTTAAAATTGATCAATACATAATGCGCGGGGGAAAAGTTTTCTGGATGATCGACCCGATGTATGCTGAATTTGACAGTTTATACAAATCGACCGGGTTTGTTGCATTTGACAGGGGATTGAACATTGATGATATTCTTTTTAAATACGGGGCACGGGTCAATCAGAATTTATTGCAGGACATGGAATGTGATCAGCTGGGGCAGATGAGCACAAACACCAATAATCCTCAGCAAAGATTAGTTGATTGGCCATTCTTCCCGGTCTTAAGCGGAACGAATCATCCCATAAGCAAGAATCTTGATGGGATAAGAACGATGTTCCCGAGTACGGTGGATACGGTAAAAGCCCAGGGAATAAAGAAAACCTTTCTTCTCAAATCATCGCCCAATGCCCGCATTTTGAACACACCGGCAAAAGTTGATTTTGAATTCTTACAGATCGCCCCGGATATCAAATTATTTACCGTAAAAGATACTTCTGCAGCCGTACTGCTGGAAGGTCGATTTCAATCGTTGTATACGGGTCGCGTTTCCGGGGCAATCGCTGACACGCTTGCTTCTTACGGTGTACCTTTTCTGAATCAATCCCAGGTTGATGGAAAAATGATAGTCGTGGGAGATGGTGATCTTGCAATAAATGCTGTAAGTATGCGTGATGGTCCAATGCCAATGGGTTACAATTATTTTACACGTCACACATTTGCTAATAAAGATTTTTTTCTCAATGCGCTTGAATATCTTGTAAATCCCTCGGATATTCTGGCGACAAGGGCAAAAGACTATACACTTAGATTACTGGATCCTGTCAGAACCAAAGACAAGAAAAGTATGTGGCAAACAATCAACATTGCAGTACCCATTCTTTTGGTCATCATATCCGGATTGATCTATCAGCAAATAAGAAAAAGAAAGTATGCTGTTTGATCCCCTCCCGCAGCCCTGTTTCAGCTATCTTTGCCGTTCTTAAGAATGAATAATGACGCAGCAGCTTGTTACTTACCTGGTGTTTGGAAGTGTTTTGATCCTGGCACTGGTTTTTGATCTTGGGTTATTAAGCAAGAAGAATAAGACGGTTTCCATAAGACAAGCATTGATGCAGACTTTTTTCTGGGTCAGTCTCGCATTAGCCTTCTTTGTTTATGTATGGATTGAGCGAGGCCAGCAAACTGGTTTGGAGTATATCAGCGGTTACCTGATGGAGTGGAGTCTTAGCATTGATAATATTTTTGTTTTTATCCTTATTTTTTCGTCTTTCAAAGTGCAGGAAAAATATTATGGCAGGGTACTGTTGATAGGAATTCTCATGGCGATCTTTATGAGAGTGATCTTTATCACTGCCGGGGTGGCTTTAGTCAATAAATTTCATTGGATACTTTACGTATTCGGGGCTTTTCTTGTTTATACAGGATACAAGATGTTCACAGCAAGTGATGATGAAGAATTTGATCCACATGATACGAAGGCTTACCGGTTAATAAAAAAGTTTTTGCCGATGATCCCCGGGGATCATGGTGGAAAATTTACCGTGCGTGATGAAAAAGGTAAGCGACGCTATACTATGCTTTTCGTTGTGATACTGATGCTGGCATTTATCGACCTGTTATTCGCACTTGATTCTATTCCTGCCATTATGGGGTTGGTGGATAATTCACCCCACCGCCGGTATGATGCTCAACTGGTCATTTATACGTCAAATATCTTTGCAGTGCTGGGTCTTCGTTCATTATTTTTTCTGCTACGAACTGCTGTTTCCAAATTCGATTATTTGCAGCAGGGCATTGCCATCGTGCTTGCATTTATCGGCCTGAAGATGCTTGGTGAACACTGGATAAATCAATGGCTGGATAAGACTACACAGGTCTTCATTTCCCTTGGCATAATTCTGGTTTGTCTTTCGGGATCGATCTGGTATTCCATATTTATGCAGAAAAAGGGTATTCCCCCTGAGGCAAAACCGGGTGAGGAATCATAGCGCACAATTTTATTTCCTTGAGTTATTTTATCAGTCATATTGCAAGAATAATTGGCGCTAATGCAGAGGTTGTTGCCGACAATTCCATTGATTACATTTTTTTCGACAGCAGGAAAGTTTTTTATCCCGGTACTTCTTTGTTTATCGCGCTGAAAGGGCCGAGAAGGAATGGGCACAGCTTCCTTCCGGAGCTATATAAAAAAGGCGTCAGGAATTTTATCGTTTGCGAAGAGATCAGGAAGGAAGATTTTCCAGGCTCGAATATTCTCTATGTGAACGACGGGTTAAAAGCATTGCAACAGCTCGCTGCATTTCATCGTAAGCAATTTAAATTACCAGTGATCGGTATTACGGGCAGCAATGGAAAAACAATAGTAAAGGAATGGCTCTACCAATTATTACACGAGAATTTTAATATTGTTCGCAGCCCGAAAAGTTACAATTCACAAATTGGTGTGCCGTTGAGTGTGTGGGAAATGAACAGGCAGCATACACTCGGCATTTTTGAGGCAGGGATCTCCCGTCCGGGCGAAATGGACAAACTGAATGAGATCATCAAACCCACTATCGGGATCCTGACGAATATCGGCGAAGCACATAGCGAAGGCTTTGACAGCATCGATCAGAAAGTAAAAGAGAAAATAAAGCTGTTTAATAATGCCGACCTCGTAATTTATTGCAGTGACGATTGGGTAGCGGATAAGGCGATCGTTTTGAAACATGAATTGGCATTTCGTAAAACCGGCAAATACCCATTTAAAATTTTTTCATGGGGCAAAATAAATAAATCAGACGTGCAGATACTCGAGATCAACAAAACCCTCACCGGTACAGAAATAATTGCGGCCTACAAAAATGCGGACACTGCCATCAGGATCCCTTTCACCGATGATGCCTCGATACATAATGCGATCACATGCTGGTGCGTGATGCTTCACTTAGGTGTAAAGCAAAGCGTGATCGCGAAGCGAATGAAACAACTGGAGCCGGTGAACATGCGGATGGAACTAAAAAAGGGGATCAATCACTGCACAGTCATCAATGACAGCTATAGCGCTGATCTTAACTCATTGCATATCGCTCTTGACTTCCTGAATCAAATGAGCTCCGTGGACAAAAGAACAGTAATTCTTTCAGATTTTTTTCAAACCGGTATGCATGATGAAGAACTATACGAAAGAATAGCCGCCGATCTTTCTCAACATAAGATCGACCGCGTGATTGGGATCGGTTTGAATATTTCCAAATATTTGAAGTTTGATGGCAGGGCGACGGCTCATTCTGTCAAATGCGAATTCTATTCTTCTACGGAAGACTTTGTATCACGGTTCAGGTTCTCCGATTTCAAAGATGAAACGGTATTGGTAAAAGGTGCAAGAGTGTTTTGTTTTGAGCAGATCATTCAATTGCTTGAGCTAAAGATTCACCAAACAGAGCTTGAAATAAATCTGAATGCGGTTGCTCATAATTTACAGCAATATCAAAAGCTGTTGCAGCCAAATACCAAAATGATGGTAATGGTAAAAGCATTTGCGTACGGTAGCGGCGGCGCAGAGATCGCTAATACCTTACAATATCATAAAGTGGATTACCTGGGTGTGGCATATGCTGATGAAGGAATGGAATTGCGAAAGGCGGGTATAACATTACCGATCATGGTGATGAATGCCGAAACCGAAACTTTTGAAGCACTGCTGACTCACCAGCTTGAACCCGTTATTTTTTCATTAGCTACGCTAAGATCGCTGGACGGTTTTTTAAAAAGGGAAGGAATAAAGAACTATCCTGTGCATATCGAGATCGAAACAGGTATGAACCGATTAGGATTTGCCGTGCATGAAATCGACAATCTATGTAAAGAGTTAAAGAATACTCCTTCATTCAGGATACAGTCAATTTTCTCTCATCTTGCTGCCAGTGAAGATCCCATGCAGGATGAGTTTTCAAACCGTCAGTTTGATCTTTTCAGCCAGGTAAGCCAGGTAATCGAAAGAGAACTGGGATATAATTTCCTACGGCATCTTGCGAATTCGGCAGCCATACTTCGTCATCCCCGGATGCAACTTGATATGGTGAGACTTGGAATTGGATTGTACGGAGTTGATAGTGCGGCGTCTGGTCAGTTGGAGCTCGAGCCCGTAGCCACATTGAAGTCCACGATCGCACAGATCAGGCATTTAAAGGCTGGCGAAACGGTTGGCTATAACCGCAAGGGAGTAATTGAAAAAGATTCCATGATAGCAACCGTTAGTGTTGGCTATGCAGACGGTTTTAGTCGAAAGCTGGGAAATGGGGTTGGAAAAATATGGGTAAAGGAACACCTGGCTCCTGTGGTCGGCACAGTTTGCATGGATATGACAATGATCGATGTCACCGGAATACCGGGAATCAAGCAAGGTGACGACGTGATCATTTTCGGTAAAGAGATCCCGATCCAGGACCTTGCTAACTGGGCAGGCACAATTCCTTATGAGATCATGACTGGTATTTCTGAAAGAGTGAAGAGAGTGTATTATGAAGAATGAATGAGTATAGATATTAGTCATTAGTCGTTAGTCGATAGTCAATAGTAATTCTAAATCCAAATCCCATTTTTTAGAGCCCTCTCTCACTAACGACTATAGACTATCGACTTTATCACTTATTTGACCCACCCCCTTCCCTCATTCTGCTTATATTTGCCCACTAAATCCATATTGGTGAAACTTAAGTATGTAATCGTCCTCATTACGCTCATAATCATTGCAGACCAGGCTCTCAAGATATATATCAAAACGAACTATCACTTCGGCGAGTCAACGATAATTCTCCCGTGGTTCCGGTTACATTTTATAGAAAATCCGGGCATGGCCTGGGGTTGGAAATTCGGGAATGAAACTGGCAAAATAATCCTGACACTGTTCCGGCTGGCGGCCGTAATATTCGGAACCTGGTATTTGGGAAGGATCGTAAAGCAGCACTATCACAGGGGCTTTATTGTTTGTGCATCACTGATCTACGCGGGGGCTTTGGGCAACCTTATTGACAGTATGTTCTATGGAATGATCTTCGATAAAGGATATGTGTATGTGCCGGAGCTTGCGAGGTACCAGGAGTACACGGGAATTGCCTCCCTTTCCACCAATGGCTATTCCTCTTTTTTGCATGGTTGTGTTGTCGACATGCTATATTTCCCCATATTTAACGCCACACTTCCAAAGTGGTTTCCATTTTGGGGGGGTGAGCAATTCGAATTTTTCAGCCCGATCTTCAATATTGCTGATGCGTCAATTTCAGTAGGAGTAATCACATTGCTTTTGTTCCAAAAAAGATTTTTTCGCAAGAAAAACCCCGGGGAAACATATGCTACAATGGAAACCAGCGTTGATATAAGTGACAAAGTGCAGGTTCAGTAAACCATTCCGTTTAATACAAGTCTCACCAGCACATTGCCGAAAAAACTTTATTTTCATAATTCAAATTTCACCTCATGAAGACATTTACCAGGATCACCACTTTGCTTATGGCAGCGTCCCTGATTTTCATCTCTTGCCAGAAGGAATTAAGCGTTGAAAAAGGGAATTCGACTACCTCTGTAGGTTCACTGGCCACTGATGCTTCGGGCAATTGTTTGGGAGCGGTTATTTCAGGGAATTATTATAAAGATACGGCACTAAATTCCTCAAACTATGTCGATGTGGCCGTGCAGGTTGATACAGCTGGCACGTATGCAATCTCCACCGATACTGTAAACGGTTATTATTTTAAGGGAAGCGGAACCTTTAGCGCAACGGGAACCCAGACTGTGAGATTGGTTGGTGGAGGTAAACCGCTGGCTGCGGGTTCAAATATTTTTACTGTTATCTATAATGGTACGTTTTGTTCATTCACGGTAACCGTAACGGCTCCTGCTGGTGGCGGTGGCAGCTCAGCATTTACCGTAACCTGCACCGGTGCATCGCCAACCGGAACTTATATAGCAGGTACGGCCTTGTCATCGACTGCGAATACAATTACCCTTAATGTGAATGTTACGGCTGTGGGCAGCTGGAACGTTACGACGGCCCCTGCTGTTAACGGAATAACATTTTCGGGCACCGGGACATTTTCTGCTACCGGAGCGCAAACGATTACTCTTGCAGCCAGTGGAACGCCAACTGCAGCAGGTACCTTTACATTTACTGTAACCGGGGGCTCAGGCACTTGTACATTCCAGGTTACGGTGACATCGACCGCAGTACCTGACTATTTCCCACGCACAGCCAATAGCAACTGGAGTTATGAATTTGACGGGAACATTGATCCAAGCGACACATTACTGATTTACGTAATTTCTCCTACAAAGACAATTAACGGTAATACTTACAATCTTTTCTTTTACAATGACGGGACGAACGTTGACAGCTTTGGATATTACAGGAGGTCGGGCCCCGACTATTTTGAATGGATCAATATGGGTTCATATGTGGGCCTTGATGATCCTTACTGGATGGAATGGACATTCCTGAAAGACAATTTAACAACCGGGGGCACCTGGACTTCAGCGCAGTTTGGCGGTCCTTTCACCGATCCGGGTAGCGGCATGACCTCTAACGTAACATTAAGGTGGGACTTCACGATCGTGCAGCAAAATGTAAATTTTACGGTAGGGTCGACTAATTACACAAATGTTATCCAGGTGAAGCAGGAATTAAAACAACTGG
>DASTIZ010000259.1:0-8315 GCA_035717045.1 Chitinophagaceae bacterium | reverse complement strand
TTTCATTAACCAGACTCTTGTCCGTCACAGCAACTGAAAAAACAGCTTTTACGGGTTGGCCCGCATTATCGAGGATCCCGAAATTCAGTTTTGCTTTTTGGCGTGAGCCATACTCTGGTTTATCCGGGGTAATGTTTATTGTCGTGGTATAGTTTTCATTAAACACAGTACGTTTACTTTTCAGCACTTTATTCTGATCAAACAGGTAAAAATCAATGATCCCATGGGGAAGGGAACTTACAGGAATATTTACCATATACATGGCGCTTCCTGATGCCGCATAGCAAACCTTTCCGTTGGCTACCCCCAATAAATAAGATGTTGCTTTTTTATTATATGCTGAATCGCCCAGGGCAACACGAAATACAAATTCTTCTTTTGTGTGTTTTTGTAATGAAAGCTGGAAAGCCCCTGTCTTGATGGGCGGTAAAGAATGAACCTGCTCGGCAGAGCTGTTTGTTTTGATAAATACTTTATAAGTTCTGTCTTTCGAATAGGGTTCAAACACGATTTTGCCAATACCATGGCCTGAAAGTTTTGCCACCTCATTGTTAAAATTATCTTTCACGGTGCCCGAAACATCCAGTGGGCGACCATCTTTGTCAGTGGCTGTAAATACGATTGTGGAAGGAACCCCATTAATAAGATTATCTCCTTCCGGGTAGAATTTGAACACCGGTTCAATGCTTGCGGGCGGATTCCTGGTCTCGCTATTCCTATCGCTTGTAATATAAAGCGAAGACACAAACATGTCAGCAGGATATTGTTGAAGAATTGTTTTTGTATATGCCCGCAGCTGATAAAATCCCTCCTTAAGATCTGATCTTATATTTGTAGAGCCGTTGTATTGAAGTGCGGCCCTGTCCAGCAGGACGCGATCAACCACGCTATCTTTATCGTTGACCAATTCAATATAGATCACTTTATCCTTGCTTTGAACAGGATAGCCGTTTGAAGAAATTGAGTACGCCCTGAACCAAATCTCTGTTCCTGCCCGGTAGATCGGTTTATCCGTTTGCAGCACAATTAACTCTTTTGCATTGTCAGCATAATCTTTTGTCAGCTTTGAAGCAAGCTGTTCAAGAATTTCCTGCGAGCGCAGCTGGGTCCCGAAAGACAGAGCGACCAGCAGAATGGTTAAAGACTTCTTTGGCATAGGTGAAAATTAACTCAATTTCAGAGAATAATCTTTGATCTATTGCGATTACACATTCATTTATGAATATTTGTCATGGCAAGGGTTATCTGGCTGATAATCTTTAAATTTGAAAAGAACAATACCAAATCCAAAATGGAGCATGAATCCATTCTTTCAACGACTCATCACAGAAACCGTTCTTCGGAATAAGAAGAAACAAGAACCTGAAAAAACCAGGTATTCTCCCTATGAAATTGCCAAAGCCTATCATGAATTTAAGATCTCCACTGTCGATTTGGTTCGCGACGTTTTATTTATTTCTCTAGGTATACTATCAGCCACCTTTGGGCTCAAGGGATTCCTGATTCCCAATAATTTTATCGATGGTGGCGCTACCGGTATTGCGTTGTTGATAAGACAGTTGACCGGGGCGAAACTTGGTTTAATGCTAATTTTGGTCAATCTTCCTTTCCTTCTTTTAGGGTTAGGCGTTATTGGCAAAAATTTTACAATGAAAGCTGCGTTGGCCATTTCGGGGCTGGCATTGGCAGCAGCATTCATAAAATTCCCGACGGTGACGGATGATAAATTGCTCGTTGCCGTCTTTGGCGGATTTTTTCTCGGCGCAGGTATTGGTCTCACGATTCGCGGTGGTGCGGTAATCGATGGCACGGAGGTAGTTGCTCTATTCCTCAGCAGGCGACTGGGAACAACCGTTGGTGATGTGATTATGATCATTAACATTATGATCTTTTCCGTGGCGGCAACTTTCTTGTCCATAGACATTGCAATGTATGCTATGATCACTTACCTGGCGGCCTCAAAGACGGTTGACTTCGTTATTGAAGGAATTGAAGAGTACACCGGTGTTACCATTATTTCTTCCCACAGCGAAGAAATAAAAGAAATGATCATCAATAAACTTGGTCGTGGAGTTACTGTGTATAAGGGTAGAGGAGGTTATGGCAAAAAAGGTTATATCGATGAAAGAAATATCATCTATACAGTGGTAACCAGACTTGAGATCAGCCGATTGAACACAGAAATCCATAAGATCGATGGCAATGCGTTTGTCGTAATGACCGCGATCAAAGACATTAAAGGCGGTATGATAAAAAAGAGGCGATTGAAAGACTGATACCTGTCTTAGATTAATTCCCGTTTATTTATATCTTTAGCTTGGTCAACTCCAAAGGAGTCCTTCGGACCAAGGCTAATTATGTATCAAAAGACAAAGCGAACCGTTCACATCCTTCTGCACCCCGAACTTGGCGAATCGAAGGCTGATAAACTCATTAATATTTTCATCATTACATTGATCGTACTGAACGTTATCGCGGTGATGCTGGAAACCATACAGTCCCTCCATCTTAAATACGAAGCTTTTTTCGACGCATTTGATGCCATCTCAGTTTATATTTTTACGATTGAATATGTTTTACGTGTGTGGAGTTGTACTCATGATCCCCGCTACAAAGGCAGTATAAAAGGAAGACTAAAATATATGCTCACACCCGGAGCAATAATCGATTTGCTTGCATTTCTTCCGTTCTACATACACGTCATTGCCGGTCTTGATCTCCGAACCTTGCGAATTTTAAGATTATTAAGATTTTTCCGCCTGTTCAGACTGACTGCATACACGCGGTCAGCACAGATGATTTTTAATGTCTTTAAGTCGCGCGTAAACGAATTGTTGCTAAGTCTTGTACTTGTCCTTTTCCTGATCATCATTGCCTCTTGCCTGCTGTATTTTGCTGAGCACACGTATCCATCCGAAGATGAAAGTAAATTCACCAGTATACCCGCCACTTTATGGTGGGCTGTGGTAACCCTCACCACAACTGGTTATGGTGATATGTCGCCGATGACAACCATTGGAAAAATTTTAGCAGGCATCATTATGCTTACCGGTGTTGCGTTCTTTGCTTTGCCGGCTGGTATCATCACGGCGGGTTTTTTAGAAGAAATAAAATTTATCAGAAAACATAAGGGCCATAACTGCCCTCATTGTGGTAAACCGCTGGATCAGCATCACTCTCATGGTGAAGAAGACAATGTTACACTGAACAACCCCGTGTAGGTGATCTAAAACCAAAAAATCACCGTCCAATTAAACTTCAGCCCACGGTTTAAACCGTGGGCTGAAGTTTAAACCGTGGGCTGAAGTTTTTTTATTATTTACTAATATTAAAACGGTTTTGCAGGAGTAGTTGGTTGTTTGATATCATACTTTTTGTTGAACCTTTCATTAAGCAACTTATGTTTATCAGTAAGATCGATCACTCTTCCCTGGATCAAGGCCGCAGTTACTTTACTTGTTTTCATATCAAGAATATCTCCTTCACTGATCACGATGTTGGCATCTTTTCCCGGTTCGATACTCCCGGTTTTGTCAGCAACGCCCATGATCTTTGCCGCATTCAGCGTGATGGCTTGCAGTGCTTGTTCTTTGGTCAGACCATAGGTTGCTGCCGTACCCGCATTGAATAAAATATTCTTTCCCCTTGTTTGCGCGTCATCATCGGAAATAGAAAAAACAACACCCGCTTTTTGAAGGGCAGCAGCCGTTTTATAAGGCTGGTCGATATCATCGTCGGTTGCGGTGGGTAAACTGTGCATTTGTTGCAATACAACAGCCACATTGTGCTGTTTTAACAGATCGGCAATCTGCCAGCTATCACTTCCACCAACAATCACGACATCGAAATTGTATTGCTTTACAAAATCAAGCGCGATGAGCATTTGTCTTACGGTATTTCCATGTACATAAAATTTCTGTGTCCGGTCAAACAATCCTTTTACTGCCTCAAACTTTAAGTTGGTTTGGACATGCGTGCCTTCGGCGAAATATGCTTTCGCTTCATTAAAGAATGTTTTCAACCCCTCAATTTTGTTTAAACCTTCCTTTACCGGGTCAGTTCCGCTATTTTGCTGCGGACCAAAACGACCACCGCCACCACCGAAACCTCCGAAACTCGGCCTGGCCATGAGCGAGGGCATATACAAATGCATGCCAGCATCAGTTTTGTATGCGGCATCCTGGTAGTTCCAGGCATCAAGCTGCACAACAGATGAGGACCCTGCCAGAAAAGTTCCCTGCGGAACAATATTCGCCAGCAACACTCCTTGTGATCGAAGTGTATTGATCACTTTTGAATCAGTATTGTACGCAACGATCGATCTGACATTAGGATTCATATCACCCAATTCCCTTACGTCTGTTGATGCCCTTACGGCAGAGATTTCAACAAGACCGAGATTACTTATGGGTAAAATGACACCAGGGTAAACATGTTTTCCTTTTGCATCAATTGTTTTCGCACCGGCAGGAACAGGAATATCGGTGCCGACCTTTTCAATTTTATTATCCTTGATCTGTATAACCCCGTTATCAATAACCGTTCCATTGCCAACGTGGATAGTGGCATTCATCACATACATTGTCCCCTTTTGCGCCGGTGCAGGCAAAACCGTTTCCTGTGAGGTTGCCGATAGGACCAGGCCACTTAAGAGAATTGAAAAAAATATTTTTTGCATATAAATATTTTTATTGGTTTTCAAGATCGTTAACATCAATGGTAAGCAAGCCATGGCTATGTCCATGATCACGGCAGGTATGAATGACCTGGTAACTTGGTGTAGCAGGCGACACGGGCGCACCACTTCTCTTTTCACCATTCATTTTTTTGATCAGACGCGTTCTTTCTACATCAACCCATTTTTGCAGGTCAGCATCTTTTGCCCTGTCAAAGTAAACGATGCCGTCAACTATTGTGTATAATGATTTAGCATAAATGCTCAATGGATTATCGCTCCAGACAACTACATCAGCGTCCTTACCCACTTTCAGGCTTCCTACCCGGTCAGCCACACGTAACATTTTTGCCGGGTTTAATGTAACCATTTTAAACGCTTCTTCTTCGGACAGGTCACCATACTTAATTGTTTTAGCTGCTTCCTGGTTCAGGCGCCGGGCCATTTCAGCGTCATCTGAATTGATGGCCACATTCAAACCAACCCTATGCATGATAGCGGCATTATAAGGAATCGCATCTTCCACTTCCATTTTATATGCCCACCAATCAGAGAAAGTAGATGCATTCGCACCGTGCTTCAGCATCTTGTCAGCTACCTTATAGCCTTCAAGAATATGAGTAAATGTATTTACTTTAAATCCGGCCTTTTCGGCAACATCTATCAAACCAGTGATCTCACTTTGCACATAAGAATGACAGGTAATGAATCTTTTTCTGTCAAGAATTTCAACAAGTGCATCCAGTTCAAGATCACGACGCGGCATCACCAAACCGGTCAGCGACTTTTTGGTTTTGGTCAACTTATCTTTTTCGGCATTGTAATCTTCCCATGCTTTTTTATAATCCTTTGCCCTGGTAAATGCATCGAACAATACTTGCTCAACACCCATTCTTGTATCGGGATAACGGCTATTGCCCTGTGTAGCGGCCGAACGTTTTACATTCTCACCCAACGCGAATTTGATAAAGCCATCCCAGTTCTTAAACTTCAGGTCTTCCGCATTGGCACCCCAACGAAGTTTGATCAGCTGGGTTTGTCCGCCGATTACATTTGCTGAGCCATGAAGGATATGAGATGAGGTAACGCCGCCACTTAGCTGGCGATAAATATTGATATCATCGGGATTCAGGTTATCTGTAATTCTTACTTCAGAAGTTACTACCTGGGCACCTTCGTTAATTGATGCCGCGGCGATGTGTGAGTGTTCATCGATGATACCCGGCGCAACATGTTTCCCGGTCGCATCAATTATCCGTGCACCTGATTCAGAAAGATTTTTTCCGATTGCCGCGATCTTTCCATCTTTTAACAGAACATCAGTATTTTGAAGTACTCCTTCTTTTTCATTTGTCCAAACGGTTGTGTTTTTTATGAGGATCGCTTCCTGTTTTGGCTGTGACCCCTCTTCAAATCCAAATGGTTGAAATGGATATAAAACCTTTCCAATTGTGATAGGCTCTTTTTTCCTTACACTGTCCGGTTTTGGTTCAACGGCCTTTTCCAGGACCGCGGTCCACGTCAATGAATTACCCACTGAGTCAGTACCTGTGCCGTTCCATTCAGTACCGCTGCTGTAACCGGAAAGTCGTGTCGCTGTTGCCGGTAATGGGGGTTGCTGTCCTCCACCAAAACCTCCGCCACCAAAATTACCACCACCTCTCCTACCCTGCATTTTAGCATAACTAAGCTTCACGGCTTTCCCATCAAAAGTGAATCTTGTGCTCAACGAGTCTTTGCCAAACAAACTGGCGGAGCTATTTGATTTCACATCGAGTGTATAATTCTCTGATCCGGCCGGGGTGTTTACGGTAAGCTTGTAGGTACCTGCAATATTCGTCCATGCATCTTCTTTTACAGGATATTTTACTCCCTGTATCCAGTTCTGGATGATCACAGATTTTTCATTGAATAATGGGCCATTTGTAATAATAAAGTTGGCGATCTTACCTTCATCAAGACTTCCCACTTTATCATAAACCCCCAGGAGAGTTGCGGGAGTTCTGGTCAAAGCTTCCAACACTTTTGTTTCAGTCAAACCATAATCCATCGCCTTGCGAAGATTGGCCCAGAATTGTGTGATATTCCGGAGATCCGATGTAGTCAAACAGAAATTAATTCCCGCTTTTTCAAAATAAGCTGCATTGGCAGGCGCCATTTCCCAATGCTTCATATCACCTAACGAAACAAATCTTGCTTCATTGGGATCTTCTACATCCTGTGCCTGCGGGAAATTTAGTGATACAATAAAAGAAGCTTTCGAATCCTTCATATCTTTTATCCGCTGGTACTCGTTACCACCTCCCTTTAGGATATACTGTACCCCAAACTCGTCTCCTATCCGGTCCGCACGAAGGCAATTCCATTTGTCATTAGCATCAAATATCTGCGGTAATCCCTGGTTATCATTCCAAGCCTGCAAGCTGATATTGACTCCCTCTTCTGTTGGTCTTTGTTTATAATATTGTCCATCAAGAAATGACTGGCGAAGCAATGCAATAGTTCCCATCATTGAGCCTGGATAGCTTTGCGTTGATGTTCCTTTGGTGAAAGAATAGTGCGCAGATGCTTTCTCTTTCAGCATCACCAGGTTTTCTTTTGAATTAGCCAGTGTAACCACGGTCCCTGTACCGCGGGCGATTCCATCCCTTACATGACTCAGTACTGTTCCAAAGCCCGCTTCACGAAGTGGCTTTGCTTTTGCATCATCGATTGCGAAAACCTTGAAAGCGTCGACTTCAGGTTTTATAGCCTGGTTCCAGCCATAGGCACCTTTTGCATTGGATGTAAATTGTTGAGGCGCAAAAAACCCTCCGCCACCACCGCCGCCACCTGCAGTTTGTTGCTGAGGGATCGACGTTCCATAATCAGCATAAATGTCAATAAAGGAAGGATAAATGAATTTGCCTTTACAATCAATTGAGACGGCTCCGGCAGGAATTTTTACCGACGGGCCAATGGCAATAATCTTTCCGTTTTTGATAACCATTGTAGCATTATTGAGGGTGGTCGCTACATCTTTGACAATTGTGGCATTTGTAAAAGCATAAGCACCGTGTCTTGGATCAATAACTCCGTTCTCGGGAAATGTTGCCTGTCCCAAAACCGTTGATGTGACTGAAAATAACGCTAATACAAAAACCAACCTGAAGACAAACAGAGATTTTCTCATTGCGATTAGTTTTTAAATAAGATGTTTTTTTAAAAAAGAACTGTCGAAAGGGACGCCGAATTTATAAAAATTGGAGGAAACTAACCTGAAAGACTTTATCCGCGGGCTGAGATTGGAAGTCGGATGTCAGAAGTCGGATGTCGGATGTCGGAAATGGGATAATTATTGATTATTGCAAGAATCAAAAATATGAACGATTGACTATCGACTATTGACTGCCGACTGATGACTGATGACTGCCGACTGATGACTTCTCATTACCTTTGAATCCTTCAAATTTTTCAGTATGCCAAGGGTCAAATCATTAATGGTTATTCCTGACTTTAGCTTGTCACCGAGGATCGACCAGGTGGGTGTTGAAGAAAGAGCTTCCCGCTTTACAAAAAGGAGTATCAAAAAAGAAACGAAAGTAAACGGCTTAAAGCTGGTGCTCAACATGATCGATCTGACCACATTGGAGGGAAAGGA
>DASTIZ010000258.1:0-6620 GCA_035717045.1 Chitinophagaceae bacterium | reverse complement strand
CAATTTCTCATCCCCGGGCCTATATGCGATCACTGGCCACCAGGGAGGATAATACCGCTTTGAGCGGAGCCGTTGATGAAGCCATAGAAATTTGCAGGCTTGCCGGTTTTGATTTGATTATTTTGGAAAGTGCCGGTGTCGGTCAAAGTGATGCGAGCATTCTTGATTATTGTGATGTAAGTATGTACGTAATGACACCTGAGTATGGCGCTGCCTCACAGCTTGAGAAGATAAATATGCTCGACTATGCTGACCTGGTTTGCATAAACAAGTTTGACAAAGCAGGCGCCCTGGATTCCTTACATGAAGTGAGAAAGCAATACAAAAGGAATCACCAATTATTTACGGCAAAGGACGATGAACTACCGATCATCGGTACCGTGGCAAGCAAGTTCAATGATGACGGAGTGAATCGTTTGTTTGAGTTGTTGTTAAAAAAGATCGAGGCAAAGACAAAGATTGGCTTCGGCGAGTTTCAATTTACGGAAACGGCAAAGAGCACACCCTCCATCATTCCATCCAACCGGGTACGTTATTTAAGTGAAATAAGTGAGAATAACAGGGGCTATGATCAACTGGTAAAAGACCAGGCGGCCATTGCTTCAAAGCTTTACCAGATTCAAGGGACATTGGAGGATATTAAAAATTTTTCATTTGCCCAGGGATCCCAAGGCTATTCGGCGGCCCTATTGGAAAAAATGAAATTGTTTTATGAAGAGCAATTGACACCCGTTGCGAGAAAGCTGATCACGAACTGGCCGTCAAAAATAAAAGCGTACGAAAAAGATTATTATGAATATAAGGTCCGTGATACAATGATCAGGCAGGAAATGTTTAGTCATAGTTTATCCGGAACAAGGATCCCGAAAGTCGTTTTGCCAAGGTATAAAGATTGGGGCGACCTGCTTCGCTGGCAGGCGCAGGAGAACGTGCCGGGTAGCTTTCCATTTACGGCCGGCGTGTTTCCATTAAAGAGAGAAGGAGAGGATCCAACAAGAATGTTTGCCGGTGAAGGGGGACCGGAAAGAACCAACAGAAGATTTCATTATGTAAGTATCGACCAACCCGCAAAAAGATTATCAACTGCATTTGATAGTGTGACGCTTTATGGGGAAGATCCTGATCATCGGCCTGACATTTATGGAAAGATTGGCAATGCAGGAGTGAGCATAGCCACTGTTGATGATGCAAAAAAACTATACAGTGGTTTTGATCTTTGTGATCCGAAAACTTCGGTTTCCATGACGATCAATGGGCCTGCCCCCATGCTACTGGCATTTTTTATGAACACAGCGATCGATCAGCAATGTGAAAAGTGGCTTGAAGTGAATGGTGAATGGTCAATTGTCAACGATGTTTTGAAGAAGAAGTATCAGGATTTTCCGGGCCCGGTTTATAACAACACATCTTTTCCAAATGAGTTGCCCAATGGTAATAATGGGTTGGGTTTAAAGATCCTGGGACTATCCGGTGATGAAGTTTTACCAAAAGAAATTTATGAAAAATGTAAAGAAACAGCACTCCACCAGGTGAGGGGAACTGTGCAAGCCGATATTTTAAAGGAAGACCAGGCTCAGAACACCTGTATATTCTCCACTGAGTTTGCATTGAAACTGATGGGTGATGTACAGGAATATTTTATAAAAAATAAAGTACGCAATTTTTATAGTGTAAGCATCAGTGGATATCATATTGCAGAAGCCGGTGCCAATCCAATCACTCAATTAGCGTTTACATTGGCAAACGGATTTACTTATGTTGAATATTATTTAAGTCGTGGAATGAATATAGACGACTTTGCACCAAATCTTTCTTTCTTTTTCAGTAATGGAATGGACCCTGAATATAGTGTGATCGGAAGAGTAGCAAGAAGGATCTGGGCAAAGGCAATGAAGTATAAATACAAAGCAAACAAAAGAAGCCAGATGCTGAAGTATCATATCCAAACATCTGGCAGAAGCCTGCATGCACAGGAGATAGACTTCAATGATATCAGGACCACGTTGCAGGCGCTGTATGCTATTTACGATAATTGCAATTCTCTTCATACAAATGCTTATGACGAAGCGATCACAACACCGACTGAAGAAAGTGTCAGGCGCGCAATGGCAATACAGTTAATTATCAACCGGGAGCTGGGGACTGCCAAAACGGAGAATTTCTCCCAGGGCAGTTTTGCAATCGAAGAGTTGACCGATCTTGTTGAAGAAGCCGTGCTCGCAGAATTTGATCGTATCACCGATCGCGGGGGAGTTCTTGGGGCTATGGAACGGATGTATCAAAGGAATAAGATACAGGAAGAGAGTTTGTATTATGAACATTTAAAGCATACGGGTGAGTACCCCATCGTTGGCGTGAATACCTTTTTAAATAAACAAGGCTCGCCGACAATCATCCCCGGTGAAGTGATACGAAGCACAAAAGAGGAAAAGGAACAACAAATTGACAATCTCCGTGCTTTTTGGAGAAGAAATGAAAGCAAATCAGGGGAAATGCTGGATCGCTTAAAATCGGTCGCTATTGAAAATGGAAACCTTTTTGAAGAATTAATGGAAACCGTGAAGTATTGCTCACTTGGACAGATCACGCATGCGCTGTATGAAGTTGGGGGACAATACAGGCGGAATATGTAAAATCCACAGTGTTTTTTCTATTAGTAATTCTGCGTAGGTCTTTTATATTTGAAGCTTAAATCCAACTCTTATGAAACAGCTTCTGATGCTCGTAACTGTCTCTATTTTAAGCATTGCAATATCGGCCCAGGGTAAAGGGAAGGGAAATGAAAAGTCAACAACTACAACCGGCACCAATCAAAGCAAGGGAAAAGAGAAAGACAATAAGGATGCAAAAGACCGGTCTGAACATGAAAAAAAGATCTGGCAGGGAACGTATACAAAAAGCGACGACGGACCGAAGCCTTCAAAAAATCAGCCTGCTAAAGTAAGAGTATCATTTCAGCGGGATTATCCAAATGCGGCAAATGTTTACTGGAGTAAATATCGGGGTGACTGGACCGCCACATTCAGAAATGGTGTCGGAATGTCAACAGCGGTTTATCATGCCAATGGCGACAGGCGGGATACAAGAACACCGGTTACAAAAGAAAGTATTCCGAAAAAGATATTTGATGTAATTGCAAAGAAACCCGATATACAAACAGATGACGTAGTTAAGATCGAGGTGCCAAAAGTGATCAGGGATATTTTCCGAATTAAATCTGTTATTGATGGCAAGCCTCAATATCTTTATTACAATGATGAAGGGCTGGTCGTTCAATATAATTATTAGACTTGTTTACGTGAGACGTGAGACGTGAGAGGTGAGACGTGAGACGTCAACTTTGTCACTTTTCACGTTTCACCTTTCACGTTTCACTTTTCACGTCAATAGCGAAGTTAGTGCGTGGGAGCATGAGTTTTTGTAACAGGTGAATGTTGTCCTTCTTTAATTTCTTCAATGATTTTTTTATTAAATGCCTCAAGATCTTGCGGGCTGCGGCTCGTGACAAGACCGTTGTCGACGATTACTTCATTGTCGGCCCAAATGGCACCGGCATTGATCATATCAGTTTTTACCGAATGATAAGACGTCATATTTCTTCCTTCGAGCATACCGGTTTCAATCAATAACTGCGGACCGTGACAAATAGCAGCTACCGGTTTACCCTCCTGTAAAAAATGTTGAGCAAATTCCACGCATTTCTCATTGGCTCTCATTTTATCGGGGTTCAATACACCGCCGGGTACCACCAACGCATCATAATCATTAGGGTCCGCATCTTCTATATTAACATCAACGGCCAGTTCGATTGACCAATGATCGTGATTCCATGCCTTTACATTTCCTTTTTGTGGTGAAACAATATCCACCTCAGCTCCTGCATCTTCCAATGCTTTTTTAGGACTTGTAAGTTCCACTTCTTCAAAGCCGTTTTCAGTAAGGATTGCGACTTTTTTTCCGTCCAGCGTTGCCATAAGATTTTTTTTTCGTGTTTTGACAAATTGATATCATCATTATGTTGTCAAAAATGATACCATCACTTCCGTAACCCTGGTAGCGGAAAATCTCTGTATTTTCGGCTCAATTAAGATTTTCATGAAATACTTTAGTTTCTTTCTTATCATTTTTTGCCTGGTCATCATTTCTGCCTGTTCGAATTTATACAGCAAAACCAATCGCAGTTATAAAAAACAGGTAAAAACCTTTGCAAAAATTTTACGTGAATACCCGCTAAAAGACTCTGCTGGTTTGTTATATGCCGATAAGTGGATCGGCACAACAAATTTTTCAATGCGTCGTCCCAACTTTGTTGTTATACATCATACTGCCCAAAATTCATGTGAGGAAACTTACAAAACATTTACATTGAAGCGGACCGCTGTCAGCGCTCACTATGTGATTTGTCGCGATGGAACGGTGCAGCACATGTTAAATGACCTGTTGAGAGCTCACCATGCCGGGCTTGGTAAATGGGGAAATATTACTGATATGAACAGTCATAGCATAGGTATTGAAATTGACAACAATGGCAGCGAACCATTCACCGAACAACAGGTGAGTAGTTTACTGATCTTGCTTGAGAGGCTGAAAAGGGCATATAATATTCCGCAGGCAAATTTTATCGGGCATTTGGACTGGGCTCCCGGAAGAAAAGTAGATCCCAGCCGGTATTTTTCCTGGCAACTCCTGGCAGAAAAAGGTTTTGGTTTCTGGTATGACACTACCACGGTAGAAGTCCCGGTTGAGTTTGACCCGCTGCAGGCCCTTCGTATCATTGGTTACAATATCAATAATCCTGAGATCGCTATTCAATCGTTTAAAATTCATTTTGTGCCACAGGACACCTCCAAAATTATCAGTGACGCTGATAAGAAAATTCTTTTTGATCTCGTGAGGAAATATCAATAAGGGAAGTTGTTATTAATTGTATTCAAATTATTAATTATTGATTATTCATTATTATGTTCTCATCTATTAAGGTAATTGTAGCAGGGAATAATCAATAATTATTTCCATCGCAATAATACTTTTCTACACATAAGTCCTTATACAAATGAATGAATGGAATGAACAACGACACCCCACATCTTAAAATCACTAAATTCAGCCAGGTTAACCGGTTTATACCGCTCATTATCCGGAATTAGAAAAGCTGATGAAAAGTTCTGGTGGTAACGCCTGACCAATAATTCGCCATTTAGTATCGCCACGATGATCTTTCCGTTGGCCAGTTTCAATGAACGATCAACGATCAGTATATCGCCGTCAAAAATGCCGGCCTGCTGCATGGCATCGCCTTTCATCTTAAAAAAATACGTGGCTGGTTTATTCCGGATCAAATGTTCATTCAGATCGAGGCCGCGGTCCATGTAATTATCGGCAACAGCACCAAAACCCGTAGCGTTGGCTGTTTTTACATCTTGTTGTTTGAACTGCTTTGAGCCCTTATAAGCTGCGCCATAAAATTCTTCTTCCATAAAAAAATATTTTCTAAATAAAGGTGAGAAAATTTTTGGAGAATAGCTAAATATTTTAGTAATTTTATACTAATAAACTTTGTAAACGAAAATTCAACGGAGGGGTTATGCAATTACAGTCATTAACAACGGTAACGATTCCCGGCTATAAGATATTTGAATACCTGCTGGTACTGAATCCACACGAGGAATTAAAGAATAAAATCAAAAAGGTCAAAGATGATTTTTATACTACCTACCAGGCACCAACTGCTAAGATGGGCTGGCCGCATATCACACTGGCTAATTTTCTCCAGTATGAAATGATGGAGGAACGTCTGATCAATAGATTGAAAGTTGTTGCGATGGGCTTTCACCCCGTCAGGATTGAGCTGAGAGACTTTGGAAGTTTCCCAAGTCATACCATATTTATAAACATCGTAAGTAAGGTCCCTGTACAAACCCTGGTAAAAGAGTTACGGAGGGAGGCCCAACGATTGATGAAGCTAAATGATGATAACAAACCCCATTTTATACTGGAACCTCATATACCGGTTGCAAGGAAGCTGCAACCCTGGCAATATGAAAAAGGATGGCTTGAGTACAGTAATAAAAGTTTTACAGGAAGATTTATCGCAGATGGGATGTTATTATTAAAAAGACCGCTTGATGAAAAGAAATACCAGGTTGTTCAGCGATTCGAGTTCCAAAATTTGCCGGTCAATACGAGGCAGGGAGAGCTTTTTGTTTGATGAAAATAAACCACGGAGTCCTTTGGCACAGAGCAACACGGAGAAAGGGGCATAAACCACTAACCGAAAGAGAAAAATGGTTGGCAGCTCAGATTGTCGATATAGCAATCTCAATTCACAGATTTTTAGGGCCAGGCTTGTTAGAAAGTATTTACGAAAAATGCTTTTGTTATGAATTGTCAAAGAAACATATTCCATTTGTTACACAGAAATGTGTTGACCTGATTTATGATGGCTTGATTATAGGTGATGGCTTACGAATTGATATATTGGTTGATGATTTGATTGTGGTTGAATTGAAAGCCCAGGAAATGTATCATCCAGTTTGCGAAGCGCAATTATTAAGTTATTTAAAACTTACTAATAAGCGGCTTGGTTACATATTAAATTTCCATATACCGCTTATGAAAGA
>DASTIZ010000257.1:0-6003 GCA_035717045.1 Chitinophagaceae bacterium | reverse complement strand
AAGTATTAGCCTTTATCTATTCCTTTTCTTTATCGCCGTTGAAATAGCCTTCCCAATAATGAAAGGCTTTTCTATTTTGTAACTTGATACTTGAGTCTTGAATCTTGAGTCTTTCTTTTAGTTAAGACTCAAGATTCAAGTAACAAGATTCAAGACTTAAGTATTAGCCTTTTTCTATTCCTTTTCTTTATCGCCGTTGAAATAGCTTTCCCAATAATGGCAATTAACTCTTCAGTTTCCTTATATAACGGCTGAAGTTTTGACTCCGGCGTAATGTATGCTTTTTTGATAATGATCTTTAACGACGTTCTACATTCCTTCAACTCTTTCAAGACAACTTTTAGTTTATGTATAAAATCATCCGGTGACTCAGCGGCCTGGGATTCACTATAATTAAATGCCGGCGAATGACAGCTTTTTATTAGCTGGCCTGCCATATAATTACCGCTTCGCGTTTTAGGCAGGGACTCGACTACATCTATCATGCGGCATGTATAGTTTATCAGTCTATCCTCCAGGTCATAGTTTCGTGCCATAGTTTCGTGCCATAGTTTTTCACTAAAAATATTACTGTCGATTTAGCCAGACAAGATGATTTCGCGTTTATTAATCGTTTTTTGCTTATAAGAAATTGAAAATTGATCATTGAATATTGTCCAAAGGACTCTTCAATGGTCCGAAGGACTCCATTGAAGAGTCCTTCGGACCTTCGGAGAGTCTTTCAAATTTTTTCAGTTAAGACTCTCTAATGGAGTCCTTTGGACAAGATTCAAGAATCAAGATTCAAGGCTCAGGTTTTTGTTATTACGGAGAATTCTTCAGTTTTACCGATGGCCTTTTTTGTTTTTCGCCTGAAAATAAAAACTCACCCCCACAAAATAATATCCACCATTTGCATTAAACGGCAGGTATTGCGAACCATAGATGCTTCTGCCATAATCAGTGTTCCCATAATTTTCCAGGGGATCAGGTTTTACATTAAACAAGTTGTTACAGCCAATGGTAATACTATACCAGGGTTTAGGAGAAAATCTTATGTTCAGATCGGTTAGAATTTTTGCAGAAAAAAACTCATCAAGCGTATCTATGGTTTCATGAATAAATCTGGTACTGCCAAAACGCCTGTTTATCATTGTGAATAACCACGCGCCTCTCCTGTAAGCAGTAGTAAATATGATCTTGCTTTGGGGCTGAAGTTTTTCAATATTGCCCTTAGCACCCCTGTTGAAAAGCGTATTTGAATTGACAGGATCATCGGGAAGGTTTTTTGCCGATTGAATTACTCCGAAAACCCGGGTACGATTAAAATTAGCAGCTAATGTGAATCTGAGCTGACCTTCCATAAAATTCCATTGACTGTTAAGTGCAATATCTCCGCCCATTGTTCTGGTGTTAACAGCATTACACGTAAAGGTTACCACTTCGATATTGGGATACGGTTGCAAAATATTATTTACTGCCGGATTTCTTCTTCTATCAAATCTTCCACTAAATACGATCCTGTCCTTAACCTGGATCCAATAGGCATCCATAGTAACACTAAAACGGGATGAGATGTATGAAGTGATGCCGCCACTAATGTTGATTGCCTTTTCAGGTTTTAGTTTTGGTACTCCAAATCCATTAGAAACAACAGGGTGGTTATTGGGCAACACACCTGCTGATGCGGGAACCCTGATACCATTGTCATCTCGCCAACCAGCTGAAGTTGTTCCAAAGTAAGCCTGCTGCAGAGGTGGGGTTCGAAAACTATTACTGATGGATGACCTCAATGTAAATGTCTCCAAAAACTTGTAACGGACGGCAAGCTTGCCGGCAAAGCTGCTGCCGTATCCGGAATAACTTTCAAAACGGATTGCTTTGTCAACCAGAAGACGATCATTGAATTCAGTTTCAATATCTGCGTAAAGGGCAATTATATGCCGGTCAACATTCACAGCATTTGAATCTGAAAAATTACCCAATGCCGCTGCGCCGCCATCTTTTTGATCAGTCGAATCATAGTTTTTCCACGCTGCTTCTTCGCCTGCTTTTATCCGGTAATTTTCCAATCTCCACTCAGCGCCTGACGCTATAAAAATGTTTTTTATTTTTTTATTGGGTGCTGGAATGTGCTTTGTGAAATTTATATTATTCAGAAATTGAGAGAATGAAGTTCCTCCGCATTGAAAACTGGTCTGCGCATTTTTTCCAAGCAGGAATTGCTGCGATGCATTATTGCTGTTATGTGCTTTCACCGTAAGTCTATTTTGACCTAGGCTGCTTACGAAAACCCACTCCCAGTTATTTGTTGTCTTACCCTTTGCTCCTGCTTTAACAGAATAATCCCAAATCGGGGTGATGACTTTTGGCAAAAACCCATCCGGGTATAGCTCTAAATTTACCTGCTGTTTATGTTTAGGAAACCTGTATGCACTGAGGTATGAAGGGTAGCGATAATTAATAATACCGGTCCAGAATATTTCCATATTATTTTTCACGGGAAGACCGCCATTTACCAGGAATCCAAGGCTATAAAGTTTTGTACTCTCACGACCCCGTGGAACCCATTTTCGATCAAATCCCCGCTCAGCAATTTTCTGATTATCCAGTGCGATGATAGAATCTTTATCCTGGGGCCGGACATTATCATCATAATAAACCGTTCCCCCATAAATATTGCCACGATATGTTTGTGGCCGGTGATGAAAATCTGCTGAGAAGTTCATGTAGCCTTGCCTGCCGTTGACCTCGTCTTTCTTATTTATCAGTACACCATGATGAAATCCGAAGTTGATATTTTGTCCATCACCGGGGTAGTATTGCCCTGAATTCACTTGTATGGAAGTTTTTCCTGTAGCTTTTTTTAGCTGGAGATCGATAACACCAGCAATTGCATCTGAACCACGTTGGGCTGAAGCTCCATCCAGGAGGATCTCGATTTTGTCTATTGCTGAAAACGGGATCGCATATAAATCGTTATTGACAGCGCCATTGCCCAGGGAACCATGTGCCCCTCTGAAACTTACCGAAGATCTTGCATGATATCGTATCCCATCTACTGTGATAAGAGCCTGGTCGGGTCTTAATCCTCGGATGGAGATATTATCCCATATCTGCTGCCGTGAAATATTAATTGAAGGGACAGTAGCATCCAACATTTGTACAAATGATGGCTGTCCGGTTTGTAATAATGTTTTTGAGCTAATGGCAGTGACAGGCACGGCAGTAGCTAAGTTGCTGCGTTTGACGCCAGCCAGCGAATTGATCACTACTTCCTCGCCCATTTGACTTAAAGGATTAAGTTTATAATTGAGAAGTTTGGATTCACCAGCCTGAACAGTAATTGTTTCCTCAATCTTGCTGTAACCGACATGAGTAATCACTAAACGGTAATGACCGGGTTTTACCAGAAATAAGAATTCACCTTTACTATTTGTCAGGCTTTTTACTTCGCCTAGTGATACAGTGGCATTTGATAAATATTCATCTCCAAAGGTTACAGTTCCTTTTATGTAGGCATCCTGCGCATACGAATAAGTGACATGCCATAAACCCAGCATTGTCAACAATACTTTTCTTTTGAAAAATTTTCTCATCATAAGCATCAGTTTGCAGCCGATGAAGCATTCAGCTTACGGATAACTTCAATCTTATATAACTTACCGATCGGTATTTCATATTTGGCTATTTGAATGGTTTCGGCGTTGTAGCTGTCAATTTTATTTATGGCAACTATATATGATTTGTGTATCCTTAAAAATTCGCCTGCCGGGAGCATTTCTTCCAACGTATAAAGAACATATTTGGTGACTATTGTCTTCGTGGGAGTAACGATCTTTATATAATCTTTCAACGATTCGATAAACAGAATTTCATGAAAAAAAATCTTAACCATTTTCCGGTCGGCACGGAAGTACAGGAATAAGCTGTTTGTCTCGGCGATGTTTTCTTTTGGGGGCGAGATAGGATCGATAACAGCGGTTACCTGTAATACTTTGTTCACTGCTTTCAAAAAACGTTCAAAGGTGATCGGCTTCAGGATATAATCAACTGCATCCAGTTCAAACCCCTCGACTGCATATTTGCGATAAGCGGTGGTAAAAATAACTTTAGGCGGATTCTTCAGCGTCCGTATAAAATTGGTACCCAGCAACTGGGGCATTTGGATATCGAGAAATAAAAGATCAACCGGATGCTGTTTCAGAAATGAAATGGCTTCCACTGCATTGTTGCATGATCCAATTAATTGTAACGCATCTACGCCGCCAATATGCCGCCTGAGAATTTCCCTAGCAGGCGGTTCGTCATCAATGATGAGGCATCGTATTTTATCATTGGTATGCATAGCTTGCTGGTTTCATTAATGCGATTCTTCTATAGCCAGTTCTTCATTTTCTATCTCTTCAGTTGGGGTTCTGTCATCAAGCTGGATTTTTAAACGGGTGATCAGCATCTCCTGTTCTGAGTATAAGTTCAATTGGTGCCGGGGGTATATTAAAGCTAATCTTTTTTTCACATTGTTTAAACCGTTTGTTGCTTCTTCTGCTTTGTCATTTGTGCCGGGGAGGAGGCCGTTGGCCAGTTTCATGAAGAACAAATTTTCTTCCATGCCAATTTCCATAATGATCCATGCATTACCATTCAAAGCGTTGCTTTGCTTGAAGCTGTTTTCAATAAAGGGAAATAAGATAAACGGCGCAATCATTTTACCATTAAAATCGCCCTGGATCTCAATTCCCATTTCAAACCATTCTCCTTGTCTTATCTTTTCCATTTCCATGTATTTTTTCATCATGGCAATTTCCTTGTCAAGCGGAACCCGGGGCTTATCACATTCATAAAGCATATAGCTAAGCAGGTCTGATAATTTTATTAATAGGTCCGGAGCAAATGGTGAATGCTTTAATGCGTTTGCATGAATATTGTCAAGTGCATTAAATAAGAAACCGGGACGGATTTGTGCCCTGAGCAATTGAAGTTCTGTATTCAGTTTTTCTCTTTCCAGTCTTTCCTTATCCTTTTGTCTCATCCACCAGTATTTTACATATTTGATGACCGCGGCGGCTGCAAAGATTTTAAAAGGTTCAATAAAGCCCAGCCATACAGCCGGCCAGAAACGGCTGATATAATGATTAGGCTTGAAAGGCCCGAACAACGAATCAACAAAAGGAAAAATATTCCAGTACAAATAATAACCTGCGACAAACAGAAAGCCGCAAACAATAAGGCCAGATGAAATAGCATTCACCCATTTTCCTTTTATTACCCCTGGCATTAAATAATAAATGAACACATAACATACAAGAGCATAAACTGCGGTTAGTAAAAATGTTTTTAGAAAAAGATGAGAACCAAGAAGCACAAAAAAAGGCTTTTCACCTCCCCTGGCGAGCCAGCGGTCATACTGCCAATAGAAGGTTAATGTAATGTACAGCCACCATAACACCCAGAACAGGCTATGACGCAGCAGGCGGATGCCCCTTTTTTCTGAAAAGACAAATTCAACCCATTGCATATTCTTTTACCGGTTTTCTTATTTCGCGGGTATTGGTTGTATCAGCCATGTCAACCAAACGTATTTTTAAATCAACTGCAAAGCTTTCCTTTTGTACTGTTATGTCAAGCGCATGATCAGCAGGGTAGAGTAGCTCCAATCTTTTCGTCACATTTTTCAAACCTATATTTCCCCTTACCATTCCCAGATCATGTACCTGTGGTCTGCTGTTGCTGAGTTCAAAGTGCAGCATATCGCCTTCAATAGCGATCCGGAGTTTTACGTAAGGATGTGTAAGCATTTTACTGGCGCCATGCTTGAAACTATTTTCTATGAACGGGATCAATAAAAGGGGCGCAATCATTTTATTTGAACAGTTATCCGGCAGTTCAACAGACATATTCATTTCCTTTCCGTACCGGATCTTTTCCAGGGACACATAGTCCTGTATCATCTTCATTTCTTTTTCAAGCGGCACAAGTGGTTGATCACATTCATTCAGGATATAATGTAACAAGCCAGAAAGT
>DASTIZ010000256.1:0-8636 GCA_035717045.1 Chitinophagaceae bacterium | reverse complement strand
TTTCATTGGCTTAGCAGGTACCTGGGAGCGCCCCTGTCATTGATCGGAACAAGTTTACTGATGTATTCGACGTTCATTACTGCCATCGCCAGGCTCTCCACGCCTGACTTGTTATCGGCTGTTTTCTTAATATTGGGATTTTACTTTATCCTGGAAAAGAAAAACCTGTTATGGATGTTCATCTTCTTTTTATTGTCCATTCTTGCACGGGCTGATAATATCATAACCTGTTTTTTTATCATTACATTTCTTTGTTTCTCAAAAAAGTGGAAAGCGATCAGCCGTAAGCAGTTTCTTTTAATGGCAACCGGCTTTATTGTTTGCTATGTTTTAATTATTCTACCGGTTCGCGAGTTCGGCTGGAGCCTCTTCTATTATTCTGAATATGTAAAACACATAGATTATTCGAGGGATTTTGACCAGCCAATAACACTGTCGTCCCATTTCTCGCATGCTTATACCAAAATACTGACGGCCTTTGTCTCAACCAGTTTTACACTTTTCGCTTTTTTAGCATTGCTTGTGCTGATCAACAAAAGACTCTCACTAACGAGTCTTTCCTTTGATCAAACATTTTTGATTTTACTTGGACTGATCGGTTTGTTCAGGTTTTTATTGCTTCCGGATCTTTCCGACCGGTTTTATATCGGATTTTATTTAACGATCCTTCTTTTGCTTATAAGAAAATTTTTCCCAACCACATTAACTGCAGTTCGTGAAGATCGTTAGCACCAGCTATATAAATACACCCGAATACACAGATCCGGAAAAATGGCTGGAAAAAATTTCATTTTATACCGGTCTTTTGGAGGCTTTGGCGAGACGTTACGAGGTAGCAAGCATTGAACAAATAAACTATTCGGGTGAATTTCAAAGGAACGGAGTCCGTTATCATTTCCTCAATTTCAAAAAACACCAGCTATATTTTCCTTTGGCTTTGAACCGTTATATAAGAAACCTTGATCCCGATGTTGTTTTTGTAAATGGATTTGTATTCCCGGTCCAAATAATTCAATTACGAAAAACCCTCGGAAAAAAAGTAAAGATCATTGTACTTCACCGGGCTGAAAAGCCTTTTACGGGCCCCAAACGTTTACTTCAGAAGATCGCCGATGACTCTGTAAACGCCTATTTATTTGTGTCTGATGAATTTGGTGAAGAATGGATAAAAAAAGGGATCATTAAAGACAAGAAAAAGATACATGAAGTGATGCAATCATCATCGTCATTTCAGCCGGGCAATAAAGATCTTGCGAAACGATCATTGAGCATTGCCGGTGATCCCGTCTTTCTTTGGGTTGGCAGGCTTGATAACAACAAGGACCCGGTTACTGTAGTACAGGCTTTTAAGAAATATCTTTCTATCCGGCCAAGTGCTAAATTGTACATGATCTACCAGTCGGAACAGATCCTGGCCGAGGTAAAGGACATTAGCCTGGGATTCAAAGATGCCATTCACCTTGTCGGTAAAATTGACCACCGCCAATTACAAACATGGTATGATGCTGCTGATTTTTTTATTTCCGGCTCCCATTATGAAGGCAGCGGCATCGCCGCCTGTGAAGCGATGTCCTGTGGATGTATTCCTGTATTAACTAATATCATTTCGTTCCGAAGAATGACCGGGCCCGGCAAATGCGGGTTACTGTATGAACCCGGCAACGCCGAAGACCTCCTGTCAGCTTTACTAAAAACAAATGAAATGTATATTGAGAAGGAAAAAGAAAAGACGCTCGAACAATTCAGGGCCGAACTTTCCTTCGAAGCCCTTAGCAAAAAAATTGAAACAGTCATTAATTCGATATAAGAAACGGTAAAGAATGAAGGCCAGTCCAAAAGTGAGTATTGTAATGCCTACGTATAACCGGGCCGGGCTGATCATGGAATCGATCCACAGCGTGGTACGTCAAACTTATTCAAATTGGGAACTCATCATTGCTGATGATGGGTCAACCGACAACACGGCAGACTTAGTAGCAGGAATTAACGATGACAGAATAAGATTTTTTAGGGAACGAAGAACCGGGGTAGTGGGCAAAATTAAAAACGCGGCGATTGAAAAAACAAGTGGAGATTTAATAGCCTTTATAGACTCCGATGATCTTTGGGATGAGACAAAACTGGAAAAACAAGTAGCAGCGCTCCAGCAATACCCTGATGCGGGGTTTTCTCTTACCGGCGGGTATAATTTCCAAACTCCAGGTAACCCTCTTGGATATTTCTACAAACAACTTGAGGGAATAAGATATGATAATATTTTAATTCCTTTCTTTAAGTCAGAGGTTGCTGTGATCATGCCATCACTGGTGCTTAAAAGAGTTTGTTTGCAAACGACGAGGATGTTCGATGAATCAAAGTCATTTGCCGATGTAGAATTCGTTTTGGCCCTCGCAAAGAATTTCAACGCCGTGATCCTTTATGAACCTTTGGTTTTTCGCCGCATACATGATGCCAATGACAGTGATTCAAACTGGATGGAAAGACATTTTCAAGGTCTGGAATTGATGCTATCCTATAAAAACCATTTGCCCGGAACCATACTTGCTGATGCCCTTTTCCGTTCACATGTAAACTTTGGAGAAAAATGCCTTCGGTATAAGAAAAAGCGGCAAGCACTGGAGAGCTTTTTAAGAGCCTGGAAACAAAAGCCTCTTAGCGCTGTACCGCTGAAAAAGATCGCAAAAACAATAATTCATTAAAAGGAAAATAATCCCGCTATCTTTTGCGCAGTTTCTTCTATAGTATAAGGTACGACGCTTTTATACTCTGTCGAAGGAGTTTTCAATATCTCCAGGGTTTTCCCGATCATCTCTTCTTTATTTTTTACAATATGCCAATTCTCGATTTCGTTATTCATCGGTTTGACAAAACTGATCACTTTAGCAGCGGCACAAAGAGCCTCGATACAAACGACACCGAAACCTTCATAAGACGACGTATGAAGAAATACCTTAGATCTTTGCATCCATTGCAAAACATCCGGGTGGGATAATTCGCCAGTTAAGGTAATATTCGATACCAATCCAAGCCTGGCGATCATGTCCTCTAGCTTTTCCTTGTCCGGCCCACCTCCTATCAACACCGCCTTGATACCAGGAATAGACTTTATTAATTCTGAAATTACATGTATTAAAATATCATATTGCTTTAGCGGTATCAATGAACCGGCCGCAATAATGTCAATGTCTTTTTCTGCGGCTTGGACCAAAAACTCTTCTTTATCAATACCCGGCGGTATTACGTGGGTAGGCCTGATGCCATAATTCTTTTCATACTCTCGCTGCAAAAAATCGGAAAAGGCAACCAGTTCATCATTTTTAAGAAACCCAAGAGCCGCATACTTATTTCCCTTTTTGGCGTCCTGCCCCCAACTACAGCAATAATGCCTGATGCCATATTTCCTGGCCGCTCGATGAGCGATAAACGCACATTCCGAATACCAAAAACTTAATATTCCGTCGATGCCATGATCCTGGTGGATCGTTTTCAGTTCAGCTTTCAATCTTCGCCAAAAAAATAATTTAAAAAGCCTCCCGCGGTTTCTGCCATCAAAACTGATTACTGTATTACCAAACCATTGATAGTGCTTTCTCAAATAAGGATAATGAAGCGCGAGAATGATTACATGCACATGAGGGAAGTTTTTATTCAAATTTTTTATCAACGATTGCTGCATCGGCAAGCAGGTAGTATCGGATTCATTTTTCGCAAACCCCGGCGTTAATATCACCAATGTTTTTCTTTTATCACTCATCCAGTGAAATGATTTTATTACAATAATCCAGGCTCTTGCTATCGTGTGT
Source organism: Chitinophagaceae bacterium (assembly GCA_035717045.1). Lineage (GTDB taxonomy): Bacteria > Bacteroidota > Bacteroidia > Chitinophagales > Chitinophagaceae > VBAS01. Next base: position 4,833 of record DASTIZ010000256.1, on the reverse strand, counting down.
GATCATGATGACCATTTTACCACCGGCAGCTAATTGTTTGAAATGCCGGGCAAGCTGATCTGCCGAAGACTCATCCAGCTCGTTAAACGGTTCATCAAGTAAGATCAGGTCCGCGTGCTTATACAAGGCTCTTGCAATAGCGACCCGTTGTTGCTGACCGCCACTGATATTTTTTCCGCTTTCCGTGATCACTTTATTTATCCCATCTGGCGACTGGTCAATAAGATCAGTCAAGCCTGAAATTTTAATTGCTTCTTTTAATGCGGGTTGATCGTATCCATTTTCCTGCAGCGTGATATTTCGCAGAATGCTGTCGTGAATCAAGAATGATTCCTGGCGAACATACGAGATCTGTGGCCAGTGAATTTTTAGTTCATCCGATGTAGCCGCTTTGTCATTTATCACAACATTTCCCGATAAAGGGCTCAGAAACCCTAAAATCAAATTGAACACTGTAGTTTTCCCTTTTCCCGATTTTCCTGTAATACCCAGGAAATCTCCCCGACCCATTTGTAAGCTAAAATTGCTGAGTACGGGTTGTCCGTTATATTGAAAATCTACCCCTTTTAGTTCTAAAGATCGGATTGGATCAGTTGTGTTTACATGGCTACCGGGTGGTTTTAATTGAGTTTGCAATTCGGCAAATGAAAACCCGTGAGCCCTCATTTGACCTGCCGCATTAATGACCTTTACAACACCCGGAATGATCTTATAGGCAGCCGCCATAAACGCACCGATCGTGATAAGGGTCGAGCTGTCGTTAATGTTCGCCCATTTCACCACCAGGATCAGTACGAACAGGCCAAGCACAGCAAACGTTTCAATGATGCGATTGGGAATCGCTTGCAGTGCTAACGATTCAAACAAATTTTTGCTGAAGATATTTCTTGCACCCGTAAACCGGTTATGAAAAAAATCCCGGCGTTGATAAATACCCGCTTCGATATACCCTCTTAGTGCATCCAGTAAATATTGATATGACCTTTCATTGTGAAACTGGATGCTTTGCTTTCTTGTCAGCAATTTTCTTTTAATGTAAAAGAACACGATCAATACAGGCGGGAACAGGACGACCAGTAATAAAACAAAAAGCTGCGCATTGTAAATAAGTATGGCGGCAACTGTAAACAGGATCAGGAATGATTGAATAAGGATCTGTTGGATACCCGAAAGAATATGTTGACAAAATTCAAAAGGCTGGAAGGCGATCTTTCTTAAATGCCCGGCTGAGTCAATGTTCACAAATTCACTATAATCACCATGCAGATAATTATCTAATTTCTGTTGGGATATTCTCATCGCAACGTGCCCGGTGAACCTGTGCTGAGCATTTGATATCAATATGCCCAACAGATTTTTAATACTGAAAATGATAAAGAATACCGAAATGAGAGCAACGGAATCCTTGTCAAGTATCCAGCGGGGTAAGAAGTCAACCGTCTTACCAACGCCGGTGATATAAAAATTGATCACAAAAAGCAGGAACGCAAGCGATGCCACATCTGCAATGCTGATAAAAATACTCAACATGATCTGGATCCAGAACTTTCGTCTTTCACCGGGAGTCAGAACCTGCAGGATATGTGTAAGCTTATCTCTCAATCAATAAAGGATCGAAGCAGAAAGATATTCTATTTATGTTTTTGAACTGTTGAAGATTTTTGGTCAAACCCTGATAAACCGGCGGAGCGTATGCCAGAATATTCTCAAGTCAAGGCCAATTGACCAGTGGCGCACATAAAAGCTATCAAGCTGTACACGATCTCTCATCGCTTGTATATGTTTCGTTTCTCCTACATAACCCATGACTTGTGACAAGCCGGTAATACCGGGTTTTACCCGGTGCCTGAAATCATAGAACTCGATCAGCTCTTCATATTTGTTGTTATCGTTGATCATATGCGGCCGCGGACCTATGAATGACATATCTCCCAGCCACACATTAAAGAATTGGGGAAGTTCATCGATATAATGATTCCTTAAGAAGCGGCCGAATTTTGTTATTCGTTCATCATCTGCGGAAGCCTGTAGATTATCCGCCTCATCATTCTCTATCATCGATCTGAATTTTATACAGGTAAATACGCTACCACCTTTTTTATTTCTTTTCTGCAAAAAGAAAACCGGTCCTTTTGAATCAAGTTTGATCAGTAAGGCAACGAGTGGTATTAGCCAGGTAAGTATGCCGACTATAATAAGCGTGGATAAAATTATGTCCGTGGTGCGTTTAATAATCCGGCTTGATAAACTATCAAGAGGGAGCTGAAGGAATAGCGTGGTATTGTCTTTTATGCGAATAAATCTCTTCAGTTCCGCATAAACGGAGTGTACAGGTAATGAAATATGATCAGTCTGTCTTCCTTTTATCGCAAACATTTCAGGGGCTTTCGGATAAACAGTAACAACTTCTGCTGAAGATTTTTCTTTTTCCATGGGATGATGACTGCTTCGTTTAGTATTTAATTATCGTCATTTATGGATAAAGGGTTGCTTTAAAGGCATGTTACAGGCACAAAGTTCAAATTCTCAACATGCATGGTCAATAATATTTTTCAACCGATGGTAAAAAGTTTTGGCTTAAAGATTGCCGGGCTGTATTTTTGCACTCCCAAAAAATGACCCTTTTATTTGATGGGAAACAGGTTGTCCAATGGACTCTCCAAAAGGAGTCCTGCGGGACCTTTGGAGATCTCGTAGCTCAGCTGGTAGAGCACAACACTTTTAATGTTGGGGCCCAGGGTTCGAATCCCTGCGGGATCACAGGTTCTACTGAACATATCTTCAAAAGCCCTCAAATACTCAATTTTGGGGGCTTTTCTGTTTAACAGACCCCCCTAATTTTTTATATGCCCCCAATCTCCGAGTAACCCTTCGAGTAACCCATTTTTTCGTCGAGTAACCCATTGGCTAATTCACAGGTGTGAATACTCGCCCTTGACGAACAGTTTAAATACTATGCAAGTAGTAGTGGTTTTGAGCAGGTAGGTAGTAATAACACCTATACGACACACACAAGAACAAATTTAACAATCGACAAAAGCGGCTATTTGTATATTTATGTCAGTAATGAAACACCTAACATTGACGTGTTCTTTGACAATTTGCAGGTAACTCATATTAGGGGGCCGATAATTGAGGAAACCCATTATTATCCATTCGGGTTAACAATGGCAGGGATATCATCAAAGGCGTTGAACTTTGGAAAAGAAAATAAATATCTCTACAACGGCAAAGAACTCAATAATAAAGAATTTACTGATGGCTCTGGTCTTGAAATGTATGACTTCGGAGCAAGAAATTATGATCCACAAATAGGAAGATGGCATACTGTTGATCCGCTATCAGAAAAGATGCGGCGTTACTCTCCTTACAATTATGCTTTTGATAACCCACTAAGATATATTGATCCCGATGGTATGAAGCCTTTTGATTGGGTTTATTATACCAATGAATCAGGACAAAGAGTTGTTACCTGGGCAAACAGTGTTAAAGATCAGAAGAGTGCTCAACAATGGGCCCGAACAATGGCTGCCAATGGAGGAAAGTATGAAGACGTGCAGTATGGTGGAAAAACAGGAATAGTTGAAAGAGGCTACACAAAAGATAGTCCCGTTCCAGACGTTAAACCCTACATGTTAAATGATAATGGAACGGTTACACAGGGAGAATATGGTAAACCTTTTGTAACTAAGGGAGAACCTTCTAATGCTGAACCAGATCATTCTAATGAAACAGAAGGACATTCATCTCCTATTGCAGAGGCGGCAGAGGTATTGCATCTGGGTACACACGTTATGGAGGGGATAGTCGAGAAGGGCGCAAAACTTGCCGAAAACGCTGCTAAATCCACATCAGCAGGAAGTGAAGTGGCTGAGCAACTTGGTGGCCTGGCAAAACAAGCAGGAGCATTAAGCACTACATTAAAAGTTGTAGGTACAGCAGGGGCTGCCGTAGGAATAGTATCTGCGGGTGCTGAACTTGTTAATAATCCTACGGTTGGTAATGCAACAAAATTAGCTGTGAGAACCTTTGCAGCGGGAACTGCGTTTATACCTGGAATCGGTTGGGGAATATGTTTAGGAATAGGACTTGCAGATGCTATTTTTGGAGACAAGTTTTATAGGTGGTTAGATCGAAAATGATAATCTATGCTTAATTACGTCTATTACAAATTATATCAAGCGGCTCTTAAATCGTCTATAAAAGAAATTTCTCATATTGCCGCAGCATGTTGGCTTGGGGGATTAATTTGCCTGAACGTAATAGTAATTAATGCTTTACTGACTAAAACAATATCTTTTCATTGGTTCTTTAAAAATTATAAAACTGCGGGCTGGGTGGCCTTAATCGTTATAATGCTGCTTATTTTGTTTTTCACAAAAGAAAAGCGATCAGCAATCATTGAAAAATATTCAAAAGAAAGCAACACACAAAGAATACGAGGAAATATCATCATATCCATTTATATAGCATTATCAATAATTTTAATCTATGTTGTTGCATTTTATAAACCAGGAAAACTATAAGAACAAATTAAATAGAAGAAAGTAGAACTGTTAGCCTGAGTTAGAAGGCTCAGGCTTTATTATTGAAGAGGCATAAGCCTTTTTAGCCTTGTGACCTCTGAGGAAAGCATCCATAAGAGGAAGAGATGAGCTTTATTATCGGCAGCGAGTTGTTGAATATCTGTTATCCGCTTTACAATATTTTTTTCCAATAATACTTTAATGTTACCGGCAAGATAATCTAAGGACACTCCGAGAGCATCGGCGTTGTGCAAGGTTGCGTTCATAGCAGCTTACATGAGTATAATGCATATTAATCATATCGGCC
>DASTIZ010000255.1:0-22628 GCA_035717045.1 Chitinophagaceae bacterium | reverse complement strand
TTTCATTTCAACGGTGATCTCATTCTTGTCATTTTTTGTAAATTTAAATTCCGGATCGTACATGCTGGGTGCATACTTCTTTTGTGACGCATCAAATCTTGCAAAATGAGACTCCACTTTCTTGTAAAAGTTGTTCCAGTTCTTTTGGCTCTTTGGGCTCCACAGTGACTCTGAAATTGCAAATCCCCTTGGCCAGGTCATGTAACGGAGGTGACGCATGTTATAAATTTGCTCCGTCCAAAGGTTGGCTTGTCCTCCCTTGATAAATTTAGCATCAACACCTTCGGGCACTGGCTCGAATTCATAAGCTTTACTCAGGCGCAATGTTGCATACACAGGAGGTTCTATCATTGCATCGCCCTGCATATAATCTATGTATGCGAAAGTTGTCGGACTCATCACTACCTCATGTCCAAGCTTTGCTGCCTCAATACCTCCTTTCATTCCCCGCCAGCTCATTACGGCTGCATTGGGCGCCAAACCACCATCCAGGATTTCATCCCACCCGATCATTTTCTTTCCTTTTGAATTAATGATCTTCTCAACACGTTTCACAAAATAACTTTGAACCTCATCAAGGTTTTTCAACTTTTCCTTTTTCATCAGGGCTTTTATTGCATCGCTTTTTTCCCAGAAATTTCTTGCCGTTTCATCACCACCCATGTGTATGTATTCAAATGGAAATAACCGGGCTATTTCTGTAAAGACCTTATCAACGAATTCAAATGTTTTTTCTTTGGCAGGACAAAGGGTATTATCAAGCAGTCCATAGAAATGTCCGTTTGGCGGCCAGACCATGAATTGTTCACCTGAATTCACCTGGTAAGTACCGGGAGTGCACGTAAGATCTGGATAAGCAGCGATAGCTGCCAGGCTATGTCCCGGCATATCGATCTCGGGCATTACGTTGATAAACCTGTCCTGTGCGTACTGTACGATTTCTTTGATGTCTTCGTGGGTATAAAAACCGCCATAGGTACGCGGCTCATTCGGTTCTGGTTTAGAAAAAGTTCCGAATGTTCCTGTCTTATCCACCCTCCATGCACCAACACTTGTCAACTTTGGTAAACTTTTTATTTCAATTCGCCAGCCCTGGTCATCCGTTAAATGCATGTGAAGTAAGTTGTACTTGTAGGCAGCCATATCATCAATGAATTCTTTAACTTCTTTAACTCCAAAAAAATGACGGGAGACATCAAGCATCAATCCTCTCCATCCAAAGCGGGGGTAGTCAGTGATCTCTACGGCAGGCACTGACCATGAAGTATTTTTCGCTACTGATTTGCTTTCGATTGCCGGGGGCAATAACTGGAGCAGGGTTTGCGCCCCGTAAAATAAGCCAGCAGGTTGATTAGCACTGATCGAGATCCCGTTGCCGGAAGAAATAAGTTGATAGCCCTCTTTTCCAATCGTTGCATTTGCACTCTTGTTCAAGGATAAACTAATATCGGCTTTTTCGTTTCCACCCGCAATTGAAACCGGCAAACCTGTGACCGCCAGTTTTTCCTTTAACCACTCCGCTACTTTTCTTGCCGATGCGTCTGCGTGTATGGTGATCGAATTTTTAAAACTATATGTCCCTTCCTTTTGCTGAAGCGAAACGGGCTCAGGGATAATGGAAATTTGGGAATAAGAATGAGCAATAATTAAATTACAGAACAGGAATAAAAAAGTGATTCTTGCAGGCATAACGTTAAAATTAGGATGAGCGATGAAGGTAAAATAATTTCAGAGCGAAAAAGCTGATATAAAATATTTTTTCAGATAGGTGACAATTCCATGCTTTTTAAATTCTGTAACTGCAATAAACAAAGCTCAAGGTTCGACTTTGGAATCCCGATCTCCATCAGGCAGAATAACTGCAGGTCCTGGTTTAATACAACACACTCAAGTCTTTTAATGATCCTCATTACTTCATTCAGGATCGTGTAATCAAATTGCAGGCGATAATTGGCCAGGATCGGTTTCCTGACAATAGATGACGTTTGTAACGCAAACGAGGTTGCAGTTTTATAAGCATTAATTAAACCCGGAACCCCAAGCAATGTACCGCCAAAATACCTGACGACAACAACGGCCGCGTTCGTTAACCCTTTGCTGTCGATCTGTCCGAGGATAGGCTTGCCTGCTGTGCCTGAGGGTTCGCCATCGTCACTGCTGCGAAAATTATCTCCAGCCATTCCGATACGATAAGCAAAACAATGATGAGCTGCTTTGAGATGTTCTTCCTTTAATTCCTTTAGTCTCCTTTTAAAATCATCCGCAGACGAGACCGGAAAGGCATACGCAATAAAGCGACTACCCCTGTCCTTGAATTCAGCGACAGATTCTTTTTCTACGGTTTGATAAAAATTATTATTAGGATCTGACACGGTTTCGCCTGGATTTGTACCTGCTTCATTTAGAATAAATCTTTACTGAATCAGTTTGAATCATGAACTCTTGTTCCAGGTTCGGAGTTTCTAATTCAGGTGCAGCCAGCCCATTGCCTATTGTCAATTGGGTATTGCTGATTATCCTCACTTCATCCCACATATCTTCATCAATAAACGACTGGAGCAACCGGGCTCCCCCTTCGACCAGCACACTTTGAATTTTTAATTGATACAATGCATTCAAAATTTGATGAACAAGATTCACATCTTCTGTCACGTGGTAATACCTCGCCCCTTCCCTCTCCACAAGTGGAGAGGGGGTTCCGAAAGATTCCAATTCTTCGGAATGTTCTCTTGTGTTAAAAACAATAGTGGCCTGATTGCCATTAAACAATTTTAACGAAGCGGGTAGCCGGAGATCCATATCTACCACTAATCTTATTGGGGATGGGCCATTCCAATATCGTGTTGTCAATTCCGGATCATCACACAACGCCGTATTGGTTCCGACGAGGATCGATGCTTCTTCGCTTCTCCATTTGTGAACCAGGCGGTTTGTTTGCTCGTTTGTGATCAATAAACGTTCAGCCCCGTTGGCTGACATTCTTCTATCTGCAGACTCTGCCCATTTTAAAATTATATAGGGTCGATGTTGTGTATGAAACGTGAAAAATCGTTTATTCAGTCGTTTACATTCCTGTTCCAAAACGCCTTGTATCACGGTCACGCCCCCGGCCTGCAATTTTTCAATGCCTTTCCCATTTACTTCCTTGAAAGGATCACGGCAACCAATGACAACTTCAGGAATCTGATTCGCCATTATGAGTTCGCTACAAGGTGGCGTTTTTCCAAAATGGGCACACGGCTCTAATGAAACATACAGAGTTGAGTGGGAAATCAGGTCCCGATGGTCTGCATGAACCGAATTGATACAATTCACTTCGGCATGTGGTCCGCCATATTGCTCATGATAGCCTTCACCTATTATCTTATTTTCATGCACAAGTATTGCACCTACCATGGGATTAGGCGCAACAAAGCCAGCGCCATTTTCTGCCAGCTGGAGGCAGCGGTACATAAAGAAGTCGTGAGTCGTGAGTCGTGAATCGCGAGTCATTCCAACAAAAGTAAATTAATTAAGTTTGTAAATGACTTTGAATGAAGCAAGAGTAGTCTTAACAAAAGAGCTCAGGAATGTCTATGACGAAAATGAGTTGAAGAACATTATTGACCTTGTTTTAGAATATATAACCGGTTTACCAAAAATTGAACACGTAAGAAATAAAATACCTTATCTCACGTGTACACAGCTTGAGGACCTGGATGCGATAACGGAAAGATTAAAAAAGAACGAGCCTGTTCAATATGTTTTAGGGGAGGCCTGGTTTGCGGGAATGAAATTTAAAGTGAATAAAAACGTATTGATACCAAGACCGGAGACAGAAGAGTTGGTTGATTGGATAGTGAAAGAAAGTCAAAAGTCAATAGTCAAAAGTCAAAAGCTTCTCGATGTCGGTACCGGCTCTGGCTGCATTCCGATCACTTTGAAAAAGAAACTACCCGAAAGCACAGTAACAGCCATCGATGTTTGCAGCGAAGCTTTGTATACCGCCACCGAAAATGCAGCTGAATTAGATGCGGATGTAGATTTTATTTTACTCGATTTTCTTGATAAAGAAAAATGGAATGAACTGGGAAATTTTGACATCGTAGTAAGCAACCCGCCATATGTAAATCAAAGTGAGAAAAATTCAATGCATGAACGGGTTACGTCATTTGAACCGCCTCTTGCCTTGTTTGTTCCCGATAACGATCCTCTGATATTTTACAGAAAAATCGCAGCCTTCGCTTTACAACATTTAAACCCTGCAGGAGCCGTATTTGTTGAGATCAATGAAACGTCAGGCAATCAAATGACCACGCTCTTTAAAACCGCGGGATTTGCAGACGTTCAAGTGAGAAAGGATATGCAGGGAAAAGATCGAATGATAAAAGCTAGCTTACCCTTATAAACCGGCAACTCTTAGCTTGTAATTTGTGCTACATCCAACGACCAAATAATGATCGTTGATATACGGCCTTTTTCTGTCTGCATGGGCAAAAGCTTCAAGCTGGCCACCGACAATCGAGGCTTGCTCTTGTTTTCGACCGGACAATAGGTGGATAGAAACTCAAAAGAATAGGAACAGATTTTTCATGGATCGGATTTGGATCAATAGAAACATCTCGCGGAACCAATGAATACAAGAGCGAGTTTAGGATTATTGTGCCCCTTTAGGATCGACCAATATGGCACTTTTTGCATTTAATTCCAATGCAATCCGCATGACAGCAACCACATTATCAACGGGAACGTTTTTATCGGCATTGATACCGATCATAGCATTGGCAGTGTCTTTTAAGATGATCGGCTCAATGGCCGCTTTTAGCTGATCATAGGGCATCTGTTTACCGTTGAGAAAATATTCGCCCGTAGGTTTGATATTGACAATAACTGACTGTCTTGCTTTTGACTCGCCTTTCGATTTGGGAACTGTAAGGGGGATGACATTCGGGTTGGCCAATGTAGAAACGATCAGGAAGAAGAACAACAAAATAAAGAGAATGTCATTCAATGCACCGGCATGCAACTCTGGTTGTGATTTATATCGTTTTTTAATGTTCATTAGCGATTATTAATTAATAATTATAATTATTAATTTCTTAACGTGTGGGTTCCTGCAAGATATCCATGAATTCCGATGCACTTGCCTCCATCTTATTGGTGACTTTAGCAATTTGAGAATTCAAAAAGTTATACCCGATATAAGCCAGCATACCAATGATCAGACCCGCTGCAGAAGTGATCATCTTTGTATAAATACCACCCGCGATCGATGCAGGAGTAAATTCACCTGTTGAGCTGATGTTGTAAAACAACTGCAACATACCAATGATCGTTCCCAGGAATCCAAGCATTGGCGCAATACCATAAACCAGTGACAGAACAGAAAGATTTTTTTCTAGGCCATATAATTCAAGTTTACCCACATTTTCCATGCTATCTTCAATAATATCGATCGGCTTGCCGATTCGCTGAATTCCCTTATCAATTATCCTGGCAACAGGATTGTTGGTATTCTTCGCAAAACTTCTTGCAGCTGATACATTCCCGTTCACAATATGATCACGGATATGATTCATAAAATTCTGATCCAGCGCACCTGCTTTTCTGATAGCGATCAGTCTTTCTACAAAAAAGAAAATGGCAAGAAATAACAACCCAAAAAGGGGATACATTAACCAGCCCCCCATGTTGATCAGTTCGAAAAAGCTGAGGTGCCCGTCCTGGTTTGTGTCTGCAGAATTAATAGCACTGTTGACATTCGCTGCGATTTGCTTCACCGTGTCAGTCTGTAAAAGATAGATCATTATTTAACTCTTTGGTTCGTAAAAGTAGGCCTATGTGAAAACCTTTCGCTAATAAATTTTCAACAACTGTGGAAGAAACGTGAAAAACAATGCCACGTTGTATGGTGGATTCAAGTTTTGGAGTTCTTTAACATGCATTAGGGAAATGCCATTCCGGATCGGGTTGTGAGGGTGTCTTTGGATTATTAATGACTGATTATTGGTTATTAAGAAGCTCATTCAATTGAATACTGCTCTTCGAGCTCCGGTTCAAGTTGTGGGCTACCGATTAGCGAACAATTGAACATTCGACAACAATATAGAAGGTGCAAAGAAAATAGCGTGGATCGGGACCGATCATTATGGGACCAATAATTATAATAATAAATAATCAATAATGTGTTCGAAGCAGCCACTATTTATGAGATGTACCCACAGGCTTCATCATCATTGCTTGTATTTGTTTCATGGTATTTTCCATCCCCTGTGCACTTCCGTCAAGAAAAATGACGTTTCCTTTACCAAACTCGGCAAAGTTCTTTATGGCTTCTGTCCACATGCTGAACAGAATAACGTTTGTATCGAGATTGGCCTGTTTCATTTGCTCGGCAGCTTCCGTCATACCCTGTGCTACTTCCATGCGGAATAAGGCAACGCCCTGACCGCGTAATCTTGCTGCTTCTTTTTCCGCCTCAGCTGAGATCTTTATGGCATTGCCTTCTGCTTCGGCTGACTTTGTTTTCGTAATTAATAATGCCTGCCCCTCGTTTTCTGCAGCCGCCTTTAAATTATTACTCGCAACCACCTTACTCATTGAATCGAGGATCACTTTATCAAAGGTGATATCATTGATCTGGAGATCCTGTAAATGATAACCCCAGGACTCTAATGAATGATCAACTTCCTCTTTTACATATTCCACAATTTCCTTACGGAGACCAAGCACTTCGGCCTGTTTTTTTGTTGCCACAAAAGAACGGATATTACCTTCTATTGTCCTGATCAGGGCCTGCATAAGGTCTTTGTCGGCTATAAATTTAAAAGCGACCTTCTTTATCGTTTCCTCATCCGCATTTTGCACGGAATAGAGTAGCATGCTCTTGAAATACACATTCGCCTGGTCCTGCGTTACTGCCTGGAATTCCAATTCAACAGAGCGGTTTTGAATGGATACTCTTTTATGAACAGTTTCGATAAATGGGATTTTCATTCGCAACCCCGGCCTGGCAATGCGTTGATACTTGCCAAACATGGTGATCACACCGATAAAACCCTGGTTAATGGTAAAAAATGAACTGAAAAGAAGAAGGAAAAGAACTATTGCCCACCAATAGTTTGCCCAGAAGTCCTGCATATAGTAGATTTTAAGGGAGCTAAAGTAACAAGAATTTTATTGGCTGCGGGTAATTAATCTCCGGTGGAATCCTGAATAATAAATTACCTTTAAGTAAAGGTTTTTTTATGTCACGCAGTTCAAAACTATTTATCGGCCTGCTTAGCTTTTTGCCGATCATCCTGCTGATCGTATTATTTTTTATGATTTTCAGAATGTTCCCTGTATTTTTTGAATGGGAGGAGACTGAGCCGGCCCCGCAGGAAGTATTTACCGTGTTTGGACCCCTATTCATCCTTGGTATGATAATGGGCTTATTGTCTCTGGCTTTACTCGTTTTTTTTATCATGCATTTGGTAAGAAACAAAACAATGGATGGAACCGAACGGGTAATTTGGATACTTGTATTCCTATTTGCAGGGATAGTGGGGTATCCTATCTATTGGTATATGCGGGTCTGGAAAGATGAGCCTGGTGCTCTATGATCTTTCTTCCCAGATCCGTACGAGATGCACCATAGTTTCCACGGCCTTACGCATATCCTGTACACTGATAAATTCAAGTTTAGAATGAATCGCCTGCTCACCGGCAAACAGATTAGGACAAGGTAAACCCATAAACGATAACCTGCTCCCATCTGTACCACCCCGGATACTTTCCGTCTTCACTTTCAAACCGGCTCTTTTGATCGCTTCTTTTGCATGATCGACCACTTGCGGATGAAGTAGCAACACTTCCTTCATATTCCGGTACTGCTCGGTGACCTTATATTCAAATGAAGCCTTCGGGTAAAGACGCATCAGTTCATCAATTTGAGTGCGCAGGTAATCTTCTTTTTTCTGCAATCCCTTTGTTTCAAAATCACGAATGATAAAATCAATTGTACATTTCTCGGCAATGCCGTCAATCCTCACAGGGTGTATAAATCCTCTTTTACCTTCTGTCGATTCCGGTGATAAACGATTTTTGGGAAGCGCCGCCAAAATTTCCCCCGCTATCTTCATAGCATTGACCATTTTTCCTTTTGCATAACCCGGGTGTGCAATTACACCATGAATGATCACCTGCACGGCATCCGCGCTGAATGTTTCATCTTCCAGGCTACCGGCTTCACCGCCGTCTAATGTATAAGCAAAGTCCGCCCCCAGTTTTGTCAGATCCACTTTTTCCGTTCCCCTTCCCACTTCTTCATCAGGTGTAAAAAGGATCTTTATACTCCCATGCTTTACATCATTATTCGTCAGTAGAAAATTGGCAAGGTCCATGATCGCTGCCACCCCGGCCTTATCATCACTGCCCAATAAGGTCTTTCCCGATGCCGTTATGATATCATTACCAATCTGCGTTTTTAAATAAGGATAATCTTCCATTTTTAAGACCTGGGAACTGTCATCGGGTAAAACAATATCCTGGCCCTGGTAATTTTTATGAACGATCGGTTTTACATCTGTACCACTGCAATCAGGTGCCGTATCAACATGGGCACAAAAACAGATCACGGGAACATTTTTATGAGTATTGGATGGGATCGTCGCATATACATAGCCCCATTCGTCCATGTGAGCGTCGCTTAGCCCCATTTGCTTTAGTTCCTCTGCCAATAACCTGCCCAGGTCTTTCTGTTTTTCAGTAGAAGGGCTTGATTTGGAAAGCGGATCGCTTTGTGTATCTATTTGAACATAGCGCAAGAACCTTTCTGCTGCGGTGAACCTGTAGTTGTCAAACATAGCTTGTAAAAATTGGGCAACGAATATACGACGAAAGAGTCGTCAACGGGCAACGGCCAATGGTGACTGGTCAATGGTGACTGGCCCATACCCAAGGACCATACTGTTCACCGTGCACCATTTACCATTCACACTAACAACCCGTGAACAAAATCACTTGCAAAAACTGGATAAAGTTTCTACCTTTTCTACTCAAACCCAAAATCAACTGTTATGAAAAAATGGTTACTTGGCTCTCTTGTCGGAGCTATCATTGTCTTTTTATGCCAATTCCTCTCATGGACAATACTTCCAGTTCACCAGGGTGAAGCAAAATACACACCGGCACAAAATGACGTATTGAACGCAATTCGGAATTCTATCAAAGAGGATGGAATGTATATGATGCCAACCACTCCACCTGACGCATCCATGGATGAACGCGAAAAACTCATGAAAGACATGGATGGCCAACCCTGGGCCACGGTGATCTACCGGTCTGCTTATGAGTCTGACATGGTGATGCCCATGATTCGGGGATTCCTGATTGACTGGTTTCTTGTATTCACGTTGATATATATATTAACCCGTGGCGGCGTGCCAACAAAAATCAGAACGCTGGCAGGTTCAGTTGCCGTTGGATTGTTTACATTTCTTGCCGGTCCATATATGATGCATAACTGGTTTCAAACACCAACAGAAGCTTATATAGGTCATTTCATCGATGCAATTGTGATATGGGGACTTTGCGGCCTTTGGCTCGGATGGTGGCTGAATAGAAAGCAGGTCAGCAGGCAGTCGGCAGTTAACAGTTAGCAGTCAGCAGTCGGCAGTCGGCAGGAGCACCCTGCAAAGGCCGATGAACAATTAAAAATGATAAAGTTCAATGCAAACGCACTGAACTTTTTTTTATTTTGATAACCGACTTAAAACGGTTCCCTCTGACTGTGTACTGCCGACTGCTGACTGATGACTGACTACTGTGCACTCAAGGCATTATGATCAACGGTTTGCTTCCAACGATCTCTACCAGTTCGATATCAAATATCAATTCTTCGCCAGCCAGTGGATGATTGGCATCGAGTAATACAACATCATCTTTTATCTCTGCGATCTTTACCTGGAACTGTTGACCCGAGGCACTGCTCATCACTAACTCCTCTCCCACTTTCAACTCAATATGAGACGGAAATTGTGACCTTGGGTATTCAATCACCATGTCCGGGTTTTTTTCACCATAAGCGTCATCGGCAGGAATGTTGACCGTTTTCTTCTCTCCCACTTTCATTCCAGTGACTCCATCATCAAATCCTTTTATCACCGTTCCGCTACCAACTTCAAACTCGAGTGGCTCGCGGCCAGCCGATGAATCAAATGTTTCTCCGCTAGAAAGACGACCATGGTAATGCACTTTTACTTTGTCGCCGGTTTTTACTTCTTGCATAATTAAATATTTTTAAGTCAACGATAAAAAATCCTGATCACCATCCCTTGCGTCGCACCTGCCGACACTTGCAGCCGGCAGCCCGGCTTTGTCGTCGGGGCTTATCCTATGAATTCTGCGGAGCAAATAAGAAGATAATAAGAATAATGTGCTTGCAAGTTAACCGAAATTAGTCAATGCAACCTTTCCAATACAAATTGATGTCTTACGGGTAATTTTCCTGAAATTTGGCGGTATGAAAAAAGCTCACTTATTCACAATTGTTCCGGCGCTGAGTTGTTTAATTGCCTGTTCTCAAATAACCACCACGCAACCCAGTAATCCGATAACTAAACAAACTGATAATTCGTCCATTAAACCTGCCGCAGAACGCATCGATGTTTACCTGCCAATGATCAAAGGCAAACGAATCGGCATATTCGCCAATCACACGTCAACGGTTGGGAAAAGTCATTTGGTTGATACTTTGTTAAAGCTCGGTATTAACGTTGTTGTAGCATTCGGTCCGGAGCATGGTTTTCGTGGCGATACACCCGATGGTATTAAGATTAACGATTATAAAGATGAAAAAACGGGGGTGAAAATAATCTCGTTATACGGCAGTAAAAGAAGGCCAGCACCCGAAGATGTTAAGGATGTTGATATTCTCGTGTTCGACATACAGGACGTAGGTACACGTTTCTATACCTACATTTCCTCCATGCAGGAATTCCTGGAATTTGCCCTTGAAAATCATAAGCCACTGATCATCTTTGATCGCCCCAACCCAAATGGGTACTTTGTAGATGGCCCGGTACTGGATATGAAATATAAAAGCTTTATCGGCATGCAGCCAATACCCATCAACTATGGAATGACCATGGCGGAATATGCAAACATGCTATTGGGAGAAAAAATGTTATCAGCAAAAGCAAATGAAATTCACGCCTATAATATCACCACAAAGCCGACAACTGACACCCCGTTTCATGTGCAGTTTATAAAAAATGAGGGCTATACGCATAAGAGTAAATATGTATTGCCGGTACCACCTTCACCGAATTTGCCAAACATGCAATCCGTTTATTTATACCCTTCCACCTGTTTGTTTGAAGGGACATCGTTAAGTGAAGGAAGAGGAACAGATAAGCAATTCCAGGTTTTTGGCCATCCCGATCTGCCAAAAAATCTATACTCTTTTACTCCGAATCCCAATGCTGCATCAAAGAGCTCAAAGCATTTTGGAAAGGTTTGCTACGGTTGGTATATCCAGGGCACACCCGAAGAAATTTTGAAACAGGTAGATGGAAAGATCCAATTGAAATGGCTGATGGAAGCATACCGGCTTTTCCCAAACAAGGATAGTTTTTTTCTAAAGGGAAATTCATTTGAATTGCGGGCAGGTACGGATCAATTGAAACAACAAATAAAGGACGGCAAGTCTGAACAGGAGATAAGAAAGAGCTGGGAACCCAAATTGAGCGGGTTCAAAGCTGTGCGAAAAAAATATTTGTTATACGAAGACTTTGAATAACTTTCAGATACCAAAATCAACTATTATGTCAACCGACACCAACCCAACTCCCGCCCCCGCAACATCGGGCATCGATGGAAAAACAATTTCCATTATCAGCTATTTTTCATTGATAGGATGGATCATTGCATTTGTTTTGTACAACAACAACAAATCAAAACTGGCGGCCTACCATATCCGGCAGTCGCTTGGACTGATGATCGCGGCTATTGCGCTTTACATTGTAATGTTCATATTTCTATTTATCCCGGTTTTAGGATGGATCATTTCTATTTTAATATACATCTGTCTCATAGGGCTATTTGTACTCTGGGTTTTTGGTCTTGTAGCCGCTATCAATGGCCAGGAAAAACCTGTGCCGCTTCTTGGCAAAATAATCCAGGACACGTTAAGTGGTATTAAATAAAAGATTACTCTAAATTGCGATCCAATCTTTAAGCCACATATGACACTAAAAGATCTGCGGATCGTCTTCATGGGTACACCCGATTTTGCCGTTGCCTCTCTCGAGGCACTGGTCAAAGCCAAATGTAATATCGTGGGTGTCATCACTGCCCCCGATAAACCCGCCGGTCGTGGAATGAAAATGACAGAAAGTGCCGTAAAAAAATTTGCAGTTCGCAAAGGATTAAGAGTTTTACAACCTGAAAAATTAAAGAACCCCGAATTCTTAGATGAACTCCGGGCACTCAATGCCGATCTGCAAATTGTTGTTGCATTCAGGATGTTGCCCGAATCAGTTTGGAATATGCCGCCCCTGGGTACCATAAATCTTCATGGAAGCTTATTACCGCAGTATCGTGGCGCCGCTCCCATCAACTGGGCAGTGATCAATGGAGAAAAAGAAACAGGAGTTACCACCTTCAAACTCAAACACGAAATTGATACAGGTAATATATTACGGCAGGAACGTTTTCCTATTGGTGAAAATGATACCGCCGGTGAAGTGCATGATAAAATGAAAGAGATCGGCGCAAGGGTGTTGGTGGAAACCGTGAAAGGTATTGCTGAGGGAACCCTGGAAGAAGTGCCGCAGTCCGCAGTCGGCAGTCAGCAGCCAGCAGTCAGCAGTCAGCAGCCAGCAGTCAGCAGTCAGCAGTCAGCAGCCGGCAGTCAGCAGCCAGCAGCCGGCAACGAGCAAATACCGACGGAGGTTTCCAAAATATCGGAGACCGACTCACGACTCACGACTCACGTCTCACAACTTCTTCACCATGCCCCAAAAATAACTACCGACACCTGCCGGATCCATTGGACAAAAAGGATCGATGAAATTCATAACCTCATTCGTGGATTATCCCCGTATCCTGCAGCATTCACAGAATTGGGCGACAAGACGATCAAAATATTCCGAAGTGAAAAAGAATCTTCATTCCCCTCTTCAAAACCGGGTCGCTGGGAAAGTGATGGAAAAACGTATCTAAAGTTTGCGGCCAAGGATGGATATATTCATTTAAAAGACGTTCAATTAGAAGGGAAAAAACGAATGTCGATCGAAGACTTTCTCAGGGGTTACCGTTTCGGTTAACTACACAACTACATTATTTCCAAATTCGGGGCTGCTAAAGCTCCCCCTCCTCGTCATTGCGAACTGCGAGCTTTGCGAAGCAGGAAGCAAGGAGAGGGATTGTCCAAAGGACTCCTACGGAGGGGCTGAACCTACCTTTCACTGATAATCCTTTCAGCGATCAGAAGATCCATCGGCTTAGTGATCTTGATATTATTTTCCTCACCCTCCACTAAAGTTACTTTAATACCATAAGCCTCCACCACCGTTGCTTCATCTGTGAATCTCTCTTTATAATCAATCTGAAATGCCGGTAATAATATTTTGCTGTGAAAGGTTTGCGGTGTTTGCACAAGCATCACCTTACTCCTGTCAACGGCATCATTGCCTTCGTCATTCACTATTCTGACACTGTCTTTGCTCACGATAACAGGGATTGCAGTTCCTGACCGTACCGCTTCGGCATAGCAGCGATGAATAAGGTTTTCGGTCAATAAACATCTTACGCCATCATGAACAAAAATAATTGAATCACTTTCCACCAGCTGTAAGCCGTTCTTTACTGATTGAAATCTTGTATCCCCACCCACGGTTAGTTTTATTTTACCCTTATCAAAATAAGTATCGATGATCTCCTGGCCCAGGTCAGTGTAATCTACCGGCAACACAAGAATGATTTGAATATCGGCAAAGGCATTTAAGAAAGTTTGCAATGTATAATACAGTACGGGTTTATCGCTCACCAGTAAAAATTGCTTCGGCATAGCTCCGCCCATTCTCGCTCCCGATCCTCCCGCTACAATAACTGCATATTTGTCCATGCTGCAAATAACCGTGATTTAACTGAAATAAAAAATTGAGGAGAAACGCATTAAGAACGAACACGGATAACACAGATCAGATAAATATTCATGGATATTTTAGGTAACCCTTACTTTCAAAATAAATCCCGGCTGGTCCTTGTATATCTGTGTCATCCGTGGCTATTATCACAAAAAAAATCCCGACGGTTGTGTCGGGATCAATTAAGTTTGTTACTTATCTCAGGCTTTTGATTTTTCTTCTTTACCCGGTTTCGCCTGCTTCAACGTAAACTTAAGCTTGTTATTTTCTTTATCAAGATCGGCAATAAGTACATCACCTTGTTTTACCTGCATGTTCAATATCTCTTCTGCGAGGGGGTCTTCCAGGTATTTCTGAATGGCCCTGTGTAATGGTCTTGCACCAAACTGCTGATCGTATCCTTTATCTGCTATAAATGTTTTTGCATCTTCTGTCAGTTCCATGCTGAAACCAAGGTTGCTTAAGCGTTTCATCACACTCTTCATTAATATATCAATGATCTGGAAGATGTGGTCTTTGGTAAGCGAGTTAAATATCACCACATCGTCGATCCTGTTCAGGAACTCAGGTGAGAATGTACGCTTCAATGCTTTTTCGATTACGGCCTTGTTGCTTTCGTCCTGGTTCATTGTTTTTGCTGCCGTAGCAAAACCAACACCATCACCAAAATCTTTTAGTTGACGCACACCGATATTGGACGTCATGATGATCATACTGTTCTTGAAATCAACTTTTCTTCCCAGGCCGTCTGTTAACTGGCCATCATCCAGCACCTGTAACAGGATGTTGTAAATATCCGGGTGAGCCTTCTCAATTTCGTCAAGCAGGATCACGCTATAGGGCTTACGGCGGACTTTCTCCGTCAACTGGCCACCTTCTTCGTATCCAACATACCCCGGAGGCGCACCGATCAACCTGCTGACCGTGAATTTTTCCATATACTCACTCATATCAATTCTTATCAGCGCATCTTCACTATCGAACATATATCTTGCTAATGCCCTTGCCAACTCTGTCTTACCAACACCGGTAGGACCCAGGAAGATGAACGTACCGATCGGCTTCTTCGGATCTTTCAAACCGACGCGATTACGCTGGATCGCTTTTACCACTTTTTGAATCGCTTCGTTCTGCCCGATCACCATGCTCGTCATATCTTCTGCCATACGGCGAAGTTTTTCAGTCTCCGCCTGTACCATTCTCTTCACAGGAATTCCTGTCATCATGCTCACAACCTCGGCTATCTCCTCTTCACCAATCGGGTATTTTTTATGCTTGCTTTCTTCTTCCCATTCTGATTTTGCTTTTTCCAATTCTTCAGCTAACCTTTTTTCCGTATCACGAAGAGAAGCGGCTTCTTCAAACTTCTGGCTCTTGACCACTTTATTCTTTTCATTTTTTACATCTTCGATCTTCTTTTCAAGCTCAAGAATATTTGGTGGTACATTTATATTTTTCAGGTGAACCCGTGCACCGACTTCATCCATCACATCAATGGCTTTATCAGGAAGCAAGCGATCGGTCATATAACGATCACTCAACTTCACACAGGCATCTATAGCTTCGACCGAGTAAGCAACATTGTGATAATCCTCATACTTACTTTGAATATTTGTCAGTATCTGGATAGTCTCTTCAACTGTCGGAGGATCCACCATCACTTTCTGGAAACGACGGTCAAGAGCTCCGTCTTTCTCAATGTACATCCTGTACTCATCGAGGGTAGACGCACCGATACATTGTAACTCACCTCTTGCCAGCGCCGGCTTAAAGATGTTTGAAGCATCCAGTGACCCGCTGGCGCCACCGGCACCCACGATAGTGTGGATCTCATCAATGAACAGGATCACATCACGATTCTTCTCCAACTCATTCATGATCGCCTTCATTCTTTCTTCAAACTGTCCCCGGTATTTTGTGCCTGCTACCAGTGCTGCAAGATCAAGCGAGATTACCCTCTTATCGTATAATACTCTTGAAACTTTTCTTTGAACGATGCGCAGGGCGAGACCTTCAACGATCGCCGTCTTACCCACCCCAGGCTCTCCGATCAAAATCGGGTTGTTCTTTTTCCGGCGTGACAGTATTTGAGATACTCTTTCAATCTCTCTTTCACGTCCAACGATCGGGTCGAGGGCACCGGTTTCGGCCAGGCGGGTTATATCCCTGCCAAAATTGTCAAGAACCGGTGTCTTACTTTTTGCCGTACTGGCCGCACCACCCCGGCTTCCTTTCTGCTGATACTTCTTTTCTTCATCAAAATCATCATCACCCTCGTCAGAAAATTCAGCTCTTGGTTCATTGCTTTTCATGATACCGACTTCGTTGCGGAAAAGATCATAGTCAACATCGAATTGATTCAATATTTGAGTAGCGATATTTTCTTTGTTTTTAAGAATTGATAGCATCAGGTGTTCCGTTTCCACAGTTGGGCTTTTTAATGCTTTTGCTTCAAGGACAGTTACGCGAATAACTTTTTCAGCTTGCTTGGTCAACGGCAAACTGTTTATATTGGCGATATTCTTCCCCGTTTTATCCTTTACGGCGAGCTCTATTTCCTTACGCAATTCGTAAAGATCAACGTTGAAACTTTTCAGGATCTTGATGGCGGTATTTTCTCCTTCCCGGATAAGACCAAGCAACAGGTGCTCGGTTCCGATAAAATCATTTCCCAATCTAAGCGCCTCTTCCCTGCTAAACGAAATGATTTCCTTTACTTGTGTCGAAAAATTGTTATCCATTTTTAGATAATTGCTTGTGATACAATAATAACAAATATTTTTGGATACGGTTTGTCACTATTTATAAACGGAATGTTGATAATATTAGTTGTATGCAGGTCAAAACAGATACCAAAGAAAAATTTCATGTCATCACCGTAACTGACGCCACCCTTACTGCTGATATGGCAGCGGAACTCTCTGATTTGCTGCTTAGTTACCTGCAAAATGACGCTCGCCTACCGGGCAGGCACGTGAAAAACGTAATACTCAACATGAAAGAACTACAATCATTAGATGAGATTGCCGCCGAAAAGTTAGTTAAGCTACAGCAAATTTTTTACGAAAAAAATTCATCTTTTGTCATTTGCGAGATAACTAAGCCCGTTGAAGATTTTCTCGATAGCGTAAATCTACTGGAAATGATGAACACAACTCCAACCGAAAGCGAAGCTATGGATATTGTGCAAATGGAGGAGATCGAAAGAGAAATGTTCGATCCCTTGCCTCCGAGCCAGGAACTTGAGTCTTGATTCTTGAGTCTTGAGTCTTGAATCTTTCACTTTTTTGGTCTAAGACTCAAGACTCAAGAATCAAGTTTCAAGTAAAGCAAATCGAGCCGGACAAGCCTCACCATTCGCGATTGATCATTCACAATTGACGTCGTACATTCGCCGGCATGTTATCAGTAACAATCCTCGGCAATAATTCTGCAGTCCCGGCATTCGATCGCCATCCCACGAGCCAGGTGGTCACTCTTGATGGAACCAATTACCTGGTTGATTGTGGCGAAGGGACGCAGATTCAAATGATCAAATACAAGATCCGTCGCGGTAAGATCTCACACATTTTTATTTCACATCTTCATGGGGATCATTATTTCGGTTTGGTTGGACTCCTTACCAGCTTTGGTTTACTGAATCATCAACAGGATCTTCATGTGTTTGGTCCCTCGCCATTACAGGAAATTATTGAGCTGCAGTTGAAGGTTGCCAAAACGGTTCTTCCTTTCAATCTCTATTTTCATACCATCAACAAAGAGGGCTTATTGATTGAAGACAGTAAAATTGAGGTCCGCTGTTTTAAGACCAATCACCGCATAGAATGTTATGGCTTTGGGTTCCGGGAAAAGAAGAAACCAAGGAAGATCGATTTGGAAAAGGTAAAAGCGGTAGGTATTCCCCAGTCATTTTATAAAAAACTCGAAGAAGGCATCGACTATACAACCAAGGAAGACGTGCTGATCAAAAACGAGACGGTGACTATTGAAGCCCCAAAGGGAAAATCATATGTCTTTTGTGCCGATACCAAATATGACGAAGCCCTTTTAACCCATATCCATGAAGCGGATATGATCTATCACGAAACCACGTATCTCGATCATTTAAAGGACAGGGCAATCGAACGTTTTCACTCCACATCAAGCCAGGCGGCGCTGATCGCCAGGAAAGGAAAAGTAAAAAAACTATTGATCGGGCATTTCAGCAGCAAGTACCATGACCTCACCGAATTTGAAACCGAAGCAAGATCTGTTTTTGAGAATACGGAGGTGGCGATGGAAGGGGTGACGTACCAGGTGTAGTGGTTTGGTTTAATGGTTTAATGGTTTAATGGTTATCGGGTCAAAAACTTAACCATTAACAATTCAGCAATTGAGATCTAAATCACAAAATTGCTGATGTTATCCAAAAAATCCTTTCTCTTTCTTTGGGAGACCTCAAGTTTGATATTGTTTTCCATCATTACATAGCCACCTTCATGCCGTTGAAATTCTTTTACCCGGTTCATATTGATAATGTAAGAGTGGTGGATCCTGAAAAAATTTTTATTCGCAAACTGGCTTTCAAATTCGCCAAGTGTCTTTGAAGCAACGATCTTTCTTCCATCATACAGGATAACATTTGTATAATTGCCCTGGGCTTCGCAGTATAAGATATCAGGAATGTTTACAAACACGATCTTGTCGGCCATACCGACACCAATTTTGTTTTCATTGGCGTTTGTGTTCATCTTAAATATCTTTTCCAATTGTTGCAGTTGCTCGTTCATAAACAACTGCTGTTTCCTGATATTTTCCTTTATCTTATTTATTACGCGTTCCACTTTATCGGCTCCTAAAGGTTTTAGTAAATAGTCAATGGCGCTCAATTCGAATGCCTCGACGGCATAGGCGTCGTACGCGGTAACAAACACAACATGAAAATTAGGATTATGCAGGCTCCGGATCAGGTCGATGCCTGTCATACCCGGCATTTCAATATCCAGGAAAACAAGATCGGGTTTGTGTTGTTCGATCAACGCCTTTCCTTCTATTGGTGAGGTAAGAGGTTGCGATGGAGGGAGTGACGTACCAGGTGTAAATAACTCCAATTTTTTCTATATTTATTGTGTATGGCTGAAAAATTTATACCAATAAATGATCTGACATTAGCATACCGCGAAGCCAATTCTGACAAGAAAAAAGTTATACTCTTTATACATGGTAATTCTGGTTCATCAAGAATGTGGCAAAAGCAGTTTGTGAGTGATACCTTAGATAATTACCGGCTAATTGCAGTTGACCTGCCCGGGCATGGAAAATCATCGACGAGTAAACGCCCCGAAGAAGATTATAGTCCCATTGGAACTGCAAAAATTTTGTCGTACGTTTTAAATAAATTAGCGCCAGATGAACCTTTTGTTCTCGTTGGCTTTTCGTATGGTACCAACCTTATTGCAGAGATGTTGCCTCATCATATTAATCCGGCCGGCTTAGTTTTGTTAGGGCCTTGTGTACTTGGCGAAAATTATGGTATTGAAAAAGTATTTGTACCACGGCCAACACCATCTATATTTTTATATAATGAACCCAATCGAAATGCAGTCGAAAATTTTCTTAACGATTCGATTGACCCCAAAAACCGCCAAGATCTGCTTAACTCAATTGAAGACTATTTAAATGTCGACCCGCTATTCAAACCAACCATTTTTCAAACAGCGACCGAAGGAAAGATCACTGATGAAATAAAAAACCTTTATGAACTGGATAAGGAAGTATGTCTGATGTTTGGAGCAAAAGATAACTTGATTAATATCGATTATTTAGACACCCAGCCTTTTCGCATTTGGAAAAATAAGATCTGTAAAATTGAGGGGGCAGGTCACTGGGCTAATATTGACAAGGCAGAGATATTTAATAAGGTATTAATTGAATACACAAAAGAAATGTTGGAAGCAAACCATGTTTAACTGCATATTTCGTTAGTTCAGCTGAAGTCTTGCAATTGGTTTTTGCAAGCATGTTCTTCCGGTGATTGTTAATGGTATTAATACTGATCTCCAATTTATGGGCAATCTGTTTACTGCTCATACCGGCCGCCATATGATTTAGAATTTCTTTTTCCCGATTTGTCACTAAGGATAATTCTTCAAATTCCAATACCGGGTGCACTTTCTTAAGTACAATTGTATTTACGATTTCGTTATTGTGCCAGCTTGTTTCTTCTATGGTATGAACAATGCTCAAGTCATTTTTAAAATGCGTTATATCAAATGCCACTCCAACCATTCCTGCCGGAATTCCTGTATTTTCATCAGGTATATATGAAAATCGCTGAAGTGTATTCACATATTCTCCTTTCGGATTTAAGACCCGGTAATTATAAGAAAAAACAATGTCGGCAACCTTTTCTTTGGAAATCGTCTTTAAAAACTGCATATTGTCAGGAAAGATTTTTTCATTGATGATATTGTAATCTGCAGGATGCCACTTTTTCAAAAATCCATTGAGTCCCGATTCCTTAAACCATGTATTGGAATAACCAAATATGCTAAAACACGATTCATGTACATAATAATATTTCTTTGTGGCAAAATCAACCAGGAAGGTTGTAGGTCCAAACCGTGACGGGATGTTTTGCGACGCACTGAAACGATCAATGATCAGGTTAGATTCTTCCTGCATTTTGATACCCGATGAATCGGCCATCAAATTAAGGTATTGCGCATATGTATAGTGTTTGGATTGCATTTTCTTCTGGCAATCAGAGCATGCCATGCTTAGTTGCATAATTCATGAGTTCGGCAGAAGTTCTGCAATTTGTTTTTGCAAGCATATTCTTACGGTGATTATTAATGGTATTGACACTGATTTTCAGTATATCTGCAATCTGCTTGCTGCTCATCCCGGCAGCGATATGTTTTAGAATTTCCTTCTCCCTGTTACTAACCAGGCGATTGTCCTTAAACTCTATTAAAGGATATACTTTCTTCAATACGACTTTATTGACGATTTCATGATCGTATGACCTCGTCTCTTCGATTGTGTGAACAATACTGAGATCATTTTTAAAATGTGTAATATCAAATATGACACCGATAATGCCACGGGGCAAGCCCTGTGCACCTCCCGGAATATAAGAAGACCTTTGTAAAACAGTTTTATATTCACCTGATGCATTCAAAAATCTGTAATTGTAGGAAATAAAATAGTCCATCCATTTTTCTGCCTGAATGGTTTTAAAAAAGGAGATTGACGAGGGTTGAACATATTTATTTAAAATCTCATAATCTGCCGGATGCCATTTTCGTAAATATTCATCCAAGCCGGTTTCTAAAAAATAACTGGCTTTGAAACCAAACATCGTAAAACAGGCATCATCAACGTAGATGTATTGTTTTGTGGTATAATCAAGTAGAAAGATTACAGGTGCAAACTTCGAAGAAATTTGGTGGTTGTCACTGAATTTTGCAATCAATTGATCTGACTCTTCCTGCATTTTCATCCCGGAAAAATCAGCCATTAATTCCAGGTATTGTTCGTAAGTAACATTCTTTGGTGGCACTAAACTAAGTTATAAAAAAATAGCTATAAATAGCTATTTGGACATTTATGAAACACAAATAATTTTAACCAGGATTAGGATTTATTCGATAGCACAACAACAATCTAAGATTAAAAATGACTTCCAGCGCCCCTGACCAACAATTTCGCCCTATTAAATCTTCCACCTGCTTCCCAGATTAACTATCGTTGGCCGGTGTAACACACTGCATAAACTGCAGCGAAGAATTTTTTTATAAATAAATAAATGAATATGAAAAAGAACTTCTCCATGCTGACACTTATCCTGGTCCTGGCCATCACCGGTTGCCAGAAAAATATTCAACAACCCGCCGAACAAAAGGATTCAGAGTTAGCCGGAGCCGCAGCAAACAAAGGTGGCCCTGCAAATGGAAGTGTCTATCTTATTGTCACCGTAGATGATGCTGCCGGAAATATGATTCGCAGCGACAATGGAACAGCTTATATCCATGGAACAGACCGTGTGGAGGCGCAATTATTATCTTCTGACGGCAACTTCTACATGAATACAAATAACAATACAGTAAAACAACCGATCCGAAGTATGCAATTCCTTCCCGGATCGGATGTCGATCTTTCAGGCAACAGAAATTATAGCTTAAGAACATCAGCTCCCCAGGATCCGGCTATTAATAATGGAAATACCGTTTGGATCCAAAACCTGGCTGTTGGTCAATCACAATTAATGAGTATGCGTGCATGGGGTGTAGAGCAACAAGGTGTGGTTGACTGGAAATTATTATTCAGAAACGGACCGGAGAATAATTCTTCTTCCCTGACAGATTATGTACTCGTAACAAGAACCTCATCAAATCCTGATACATGGACGATAGAGCCGGCAACACCAGCAGCGGTTGCAAGATTGGTAAATGGAACTGATGTTCCTTTTGGTTCCGAATACTACCAGGTGCCGTTCAGGTTGACATTGAGAAGAAAATAAAATTCAGAACTCCA